>CAZXGO010000045.1:1669-10844 GCA_964640035.1 uncultured Chitinophagales bacterium | reverse complement strand
CGCGCGGGGCCGGCCACCATCGTTATTAAGCGATTTCCTGGTGTTGATCGAATCTCAAACCAAGGGCTTGGAAATACAAGTTTTGAAACTTGCGCGCTAACTTCACCAATAACATCTGTGAATTTACGGGAATCTGAAACTTCGCTTATGAATTTGAAGTCTTCAGAGGCGGGCCGAATAACATCACCATTTTGCCCAACGATTCCCTTAAGCGAATCAATGTGTACGTTCCACGAACCTCGCTGGATGCTATTCCCAAGAGCAATTTTCGTGGTGAACAAAGTCATAAGATAAATGGCTAACATTGGCAGGAGAAATCCCAGAATAGTTAGGAAAATTGCGACCAAACTTCCCAGTGGACTAGTCTCCGTCGGGACAATCAAAGGGGCGTTTAAAGTAAATTCCCGTCCCTCTGAATCTGAGAAATATGTAACGGGAAGTTCTGCCAACACCTCTGCATTTGCCGGTACTTCATTTTTAACAAACAAATTTACTTGCTTTTCCTCATTCTGAGAGAGGGTCAAACATCCATTTTGCAGCTCCGTGGAGCCACTTTCCCAAATGTAGGAGCTTGCTCGATCAAGGGAATCACTTAGAATTTTTGGTTGACCTAAGCAAACTTTTCCTCCACCGGAATCAGGTCCTTTGAAAGTTGCAATTCCACTACCTTCACCTCGGACTCCCTTAATTGGCGAGAACTGGATAGGGCCATTGATGAGCGTTGGATAGTTACCCGGGAGCCTAACAATGAGAGTTCGCGCTGCGCTCACGGGCGCAAGTTGGATTCCAGACTTCGTAGAAACCTGCAAGACCACTCGAACTTCAATCTGACCTTGGTCTGGAGAAGGAGTGAAATTTTCCAATATAAATCGATTTGACTCAAAAAGTGTTGCTCTTCGTTTTGGACCTACGGTTCCATTACCGAGAACTTCTTGTACAGATATTTCTCCAGTCCCATAAACGCCTAGATCAACCTTACTATTTCCGAATTCGGGTACAACGAAGCCCGAAACAATTCCACTGAGTCCAGCAATTAATTCCCCCTCATCGAGCTTTAGAGAAAGTCCACTGAACAAAATTAATTCGTTATCTGAATCTGTTGCATAACTAAATTTCCAGGTCCCTAACATTCCTTCTTTTACCGGTACTGTGATCTGAGTTGCTCCACTTGAAGTGAATACATCAAGATTAGAATTTGCTGAATACCGCTTTCCATTCGGATCCGTAAGCAACCACTCAGATGAGGTTGTAATGATGCGAAATCTTGATACCCCTTCTTCTACAAGAAATTTGCCTGGGTTACTGGCGGAAATATCGGATCTTGTTCCACCACTGAGCAAAGAGCTCAAGCGCAAGAATTGGTAGGCGAGCGAAATTGGATTTTCTGCAACTAACAATGCGCCTGCTGCAAAATTTGCCGGAATTGGGTAATCTCCACATGTCAGGTTTTCTGTATTAGGTTCGACACCGACAACGCCATTCCCTTCTACAAGGGGACCCATTACGGACATTAACGTCAATACGCCTTCGCGAGTATCGGGATCTAATCGTTGAAGATCCTTTTCGGACTTAAGCAGAACACCAAGGACTGTAATCTTTGATTGCCTCAAGCTATTGAAGGTTTTTTCGCAAAGCTCCTCTAAGGCTTCAGCTTCGCTGTAACTCGACTTTGTAGTGTCTATGGCGCCATCTGTAAGCCATATCAGAACCTGGCAGCCATTAGTTCTAGCGCGCTGGTTACGCAGTTCCTGTAAAGCATTTTCTATGCCGACTAGCCAATCTGTAGCAGCACCGCTATCGCGTTTAGCAACCTCCTTCTCTAAACGTCCAACGCTTTCATCTGCATTACTAGGACTTATCGATCTCCATGGCTGCCATGTCGAGTACTTCTCAGCAAAAAACCCAACGGCGTAATTAACTTTAAGTCCATCTCGAATTTGCACCAATTCACGCAAGCTTGCACCCAGGATTAGCGCCCTTTTGTCCTCACTGTCGGTATCTCTGAGGCTCCCAGATTCGTCAACAAGATAAAAGACATCAAGGGTGTCTTTCGAATTCAAGCATCTTGCAAGATCTTCAAAAGCTCTCTGGCCATTCGAGCTAAGAGTAGATTTTTCAGATGCAACTAGAGGACCAGTTATGAACAGAGAGGTGCTTAGAATCATAAGCGCTGCAATCGCAACGCGGAACACATTTCTCATCAATTACTCATCTGTAATAGTAAATCCGCGATGGGCTTTGGAACATAGTCGGCAACAATCTGCGCTAAACGCCAGATATGCGGTATCGCCACGATGAAAGAGAAAATTGTAAGTCCCCGCAGAATTCTCGAAAATTTGGGCTTCGGAATAAACCAAGGATTTCTGGAAATATTCTTTCTTTGTGCAAATGTATCCCAACCCATCATTATTACTACTGAAAATGGAGTCAGCAGATATCCGGCCAAATAAACAAAGGGACTTACGGCTCTTCCTTGGTACATGGCCCAAATTCCAATACTGCATATAATTGAAATAAGAGCTAGAAACAGAGGTAACCATGAGGCCTTTGATACCGTACCTGTATTTGATGATGGTTGTGAGAGTTCAGGCGAACGATGATGCGATGAAGGTGGCGGAGGACCGTAGGTCACGTTTTCAGTCCTGGGTTTTCTAATGTCGGCTTTCTATGGATTTCCCCAAGCTTCTCGCTTCCAATAGATCCTGCAAGTCCAAGTCCCAACACCGAGAACCAGAGGAGAATCTCAACCATTTCAGGGGCGATTAAATATGCGAACAAGGAAGTATGGATTGCATTTATTAGCATCGCCCCAAAAGCAACCCAGGTCCAAACTCTCCATCCCGGAACAGTTCTGTAACTATAGAAACCGGCAATGAGGCAAAAAACGGCAGACAAACTAAGCGGGGCAACAATCCGAAGAATGACAGTGGAAGAGTCTTCTCCAAATTCCCAGGGGATTGCATATCCTGACGTAAAGGCGCCAAAGACAATCACGGGTGGTACCCAAACTTGTGGTCGCCTTGCAAACCCACGGTTCAATTTTGACGGACCATTCTCTGAACCAGAATTTGGACTTGATTGCGTTCCGGGAGGCGGTGGTGGAGAAAAGGACATGTTCAGCATCCCAACTTTCTATTTGTTACGATCATGGAGAATTAATTCCATAGCTCGTAGTTTTTCTCTCAATTTTTCAATTTCTTCGTAAGTTACCTCTCCGTCGGCCGTGATGTCATCAACTTCGTGGACAATTTTGTCCAGTTCAAATACCTGCTTCTTTCGCGTCTTATTCTCTTCCCGAGCTTCATCCATGGCATTCAAAACAATACCAATAAGCACATTTAATACGGTAAAAACGACGATAAAAATATAAGATAGATAGAAAGGAAGCGCCCATGGACTAACAGCGATTGCCTCATCCAAATAATTCGGAAAGTTCTCAAGAGTTAACAATATGAAGAGTGACGTAAGTGCGAGCGTAATACTTCCCCATGATTCAGGAAGTGCATCACCAAACAAATAGACGCCAGCCATTCCATAAATGAATAACGCTAAGAAAATCAAAACCCCAACACTCATTAAAGGTGGAATGCTTTTAACAACTGAAGTAGTTAGAACCCTGACCTCCGGTAGAAATCTAAATATTCTTACTAAACGGAAAATTCGCAATAGACGTAAAATTATTGTTTGTCCTGAATACAATCCGAGAGATAACGAAACAATAGCAAAGTCAAATACGTTCCAACCTTGCCGAAAGAATTCCCAAGGCCTTGTACCGTAAGATAAAACTCGTAGAACAAGTTCAATTCCATATATGTACAAAGCGACAGTATCAAGGCGCACAAGTGTTTCTCGCACACCAACCTCAACGTTTGGCATTGTTAGAATTGCCAAAGCAACGGCATTCATAAGAATAATAAACGCTATAAAAAGCTCGAACGGCGAACTATAAACAAATTTTGCTAACCATTTGATTCGGTATTCCCTCAGTTGAATGACCTGACCATAGGCCCGCACAACTGACATACGGTGAGATTACAACAAGGCGTGCATTGATAGGTAGGGGTGACACGGGATTCAGGCGGCGCTGGAAACCTCTCGGAACCAAGGGTGACCGAATTATTCAAAACTGGGCTACTTTGAAGGGAAGAGTATGGCCACTTACTTGTTTGGCAAGTACTATCTATATAAGACATTAAACCGGACATGAGCAGGTAAGGAAGATACCTTGTACAGATGCAGTAAGTGCTTAAATGAATATACCAAGCAGTTTGATTTTTGCCCTATGTGTAACGGAGTTATAGTTTTTTTTGAGAAGCCCCTTGATCCGGTTGACGCCAAGCAAAGAGAAGAGCAAGAACGCATTGCGGAATTGAAGAGCAAATCGACACTGATAATGAAGGAAGAGATTGAGCGCATAACCAAAGAAGTTCAATCAGGGCAAAGTGTTTTTCTTAATCAGTCGTTCTATATGAGTGTTGATTCAGAAATGGATGCGGTAGATAGGCGAGTTCAAATAAATCCATTCGATGATTCTCGTGTAAAGTGGGCGGGACTTCATGGCTGGAAGATTGTAGGGGTCGTTCCTAGAACTTCAGGAAGTGCACTTCAGAATTATGAGGGATTTGGAAAAGCGTGGGCCGGCGGTATAGGTGGAAATGTGATCGGATCCTACGTTTTAATGGAATACGAGTTAAATAAGGCAAACCTTGAAAGCTCAATGGATGTTCTTAAGGAATCCATAAAGTTCGCTTACGGTCTGCTTTAATTTATTTACTCATAAATTTCATCTCATCTTGCAGGTAAGAGTGATCCTTCCGAAGCATAATTTATAAGTTTTTCATTTTTAGCACAAAACTCCAATTTAATAAAAGCGACTACCGTGTCAAACCTTTAAGAATTTCTGAACATGCTTCAAAGGTCAAGATAATTTCTTACCGTATCTCTTATTAAATCGACTGAGGTGTCCACATTCAAGACTGTAACTAGAAACTCCATGATTACATAAGCCCCGACGACGGTACCGCCAATACCTCCAGCCCAAGTTTTTCCAAATCCTTCATAATTCTCAAGAGTCTCGCCAGCTGTACGAGGTATGGATTGGACAACTCTCCATCCTTGCGCCCCAGCTTGTTTTATCTGAGCATCATTAAAAGTTGCGGCATGAGATATTTTTCCACCAAAGTTATTATATGAATCAATACTCACATAATATGAACAATAAAGATACATAGAGTTTCCATTTTTTACTTCAGCAACAATCCGCGAGACTTCCTCATCAATTTTGAGGAGTTGTATTTTAAGCTCCTTTTCTCGCTGTAAAGCCAACTGCTTTGCGGCCACGTCTTCTACATCTTCAAGTGAATTGCTAAACTTGGAGTCACAGAAATTACACAACACCAGGTCTTCTATTAAGGTTTTGCGCTTTCCCCAACTCTCGATTGTGGTTTCGGAACATTTACATAGTGGTATCTCTGAGATTTTTCGATGAAAGGACAATTTTTGTGCGCGACTTTCATTAATCTGCTTCTTACATCTCAAACAACGATTGTCATAGTCTCGGAATGGATTTCCGCAAGCGCAAAGCTCTGGCGAAGCGTTAGGGTTCAAGCTATCTCCTTATGTGCGAGGATTTAAGTAACAGCCTCAAATGAGCGGTCTTGTTTGAACCACGCTTTGGTATTCATCCGATGAAGACGCCATTCGAACGAAGCAAATAAGTTTCTTTCCGTATTTTCGCTCTTCCGCTCCTACGTCGGGAAAGAACCAACCAATTCCAAGTCTCGGATCGACTTTGTCTAGATTTACTAAACGAGATAAAGCAGACGAGCACCGTTTACCCGATTGTTCTTGAGCAATTTCTCCTGCAAGATTGACCGAAAGCTTTGAAACAAAATAGACCTGATAGTGGTACCTCTTATTACACGAGGTGCGAAACAACGTCTTGTAATTGGGACCAGACCATTCAAGAAAAGAAGTTGCTGGAGAATTTCCTGCGTAGCAACCTTTCTTCAAATCAAGATAGAACGTACTCTTTGCATTAGCGGGAGGTACTGCTAGAGAAGAAATTATTAGAGAGGCGACAGTTACATAGCTAAATATTCGGAAGTACTTCATGTGTATACCCTTCTCGGCTCGCAATTGATCGATTCCCGGGAAATCAACATTTCCCCCGCGTATTTTTTTTCAATAGGGTACTCGCGATGATTCCATTTTTCTAGGGTTTTAGGTAGAGTTTTTCAGGTTCTGATCTGCGAAAGAAGGAGCAACTTAGATGTCGGTTACAAAAAATTACGACGAGATGGCGGACAGATACACGTATTGGGGCGAGCTAAGACCCTTAATTAAAGACAAACATGGATTCGGAGTGGTACAGGTTAGACCAGTCTTCGTTGATCTTAAGGACGGTGGAGATGTCTTTTGGATTATTTTCATCAGGAAAGCAAATGATTGGTACTGGTTGAATAGAAACGAGTTCATAATTCTTGCTGACGGACAACGTTTTTCAGGTGTTGCGGCTGTAAGAAATTCCGAGGTGACTCAGGAGCAGGGATTCTTTGAAACGAGAGTCTTGTGTAATGAAGAAATGCACTGTGGAACATCAACGGAGATAATGGAAGTCAACGGTAATGCTCAAAGTGTAAAGATTCGACTTGGTGATGTTGATATGACCCTTCCAGTTGGCTTTATGTCTGATGTACGAGACATTATGAATGATTTGAATTCAACTGGGGGATACGGTCATAAGTAATTTTTCAGAAAATTAGAAATCAATTTACGGGTGTCCAAGTAAAGTATGGGAAATTAAATTTAGCTTCACCATCAACCAAAATGTAAGCCCAGGAAATGTAAGCCTTACCCCTTTTGATAATGCCGCTCGTGTCGCGGAACTTTATATCTGATTCACAAACAAGCATGAAAGATGGGCTATTTTCGGTAGGGTATTTCATCGTCTTTCGATTGTCTTGCAGTAATGCAACATTCTCGACGGAATATGGAGTCAATCCACTCGCTTTAAGGCGTTCAACTATTGGAGTAAAGCCCAGGTCGTCTCCAGGTTTTGGTTGTATAAAGCTTTGGAAAAAAAATTCACACATAATACCTAATTGTTCGGTAGGCAGTCCCTCTAATTCATCTGCTTGTGCTTTTCTCCAAGCAGCAACTTCCGCATCTGAAAGAAGTGACTGTGAATCTTCGTCATTATTCTCGGAAGATAGACTTGATATGGGCGATTTATTGTCCAGATTATTCCAAGATGTTTTTTGGTTTACAAACTGAGAATCCCAACTTGCGTAAGCTTTTGAACGTAGAGCACTTTGAATCTGTTCGACACTTACATTTCGAGCATCAAAGTCATTATCAACATTAGAAGAACATGAAGTCAATGAGAAGGAAAGAAATAGAAATGCAGAGATTACAAAAAACTTTATTTTCCCCATAAGTCTAGGAAGTCGCTGTATTCTCAAGATCCCAGTCCCACCGGCGCAACCAGTAGAAAGTGTTTACAATTCCGAGGACTAGGAGAGCACTTAATACTGGAAATACAACAATGTAGTCTAAAAGAATTCCGATTGGAGGATTACCAGGAAAATTAACTCGGACTTGTAGAGTGGCAAACAAAATAGTCGCCAACCAAAGTAATAGATTCATTGATGGAGGACGGTTACCGCGCGATATGGACCTTGTAATAGCCATCGCCGAGGCCAATGCAATCAACAATAAGACCAAAAGCAGCAGGACTGAAAAATAAACGATGTTTGCTCTAGCAAGACTCCATTCTAAGGTTGCTTTTACATCGTATACCGCCTTGTTTCCGGTGGACTTTTTAGCTTCTAATGGCTGCGAGAACCCGAGTTTCCATCCACTTAGACTCTCTTCAAAAATAGAAATAGTGGATGGAATAACTCTCTTGTTGAGCAGATCCGTAGCTTGGAAATCGATTGCACCGGAGTATTTGTCGAATGGATAGTAAAAAAGTGTGTTGTCTGTCGACATCTTGGCTCGAGCCGAAACACCTTTGGCAATCCCATATTTATTGTTAATAATTCTACTGAAATTAGCTGTATCTATATCAATTGAATATGGAGAATAAACAACACCCGAGTTGCTCAAAGCTAGTCCATAAACGCCAACAGGTAGAGGAATAACTCTTAGGACCAATTCTGAAGATTCCTCCGAAATATAAGCTGGTCGTACGGCATACTCAATTATGTCCGGACATTCATTAACGTCGCCTGAGTAGTAAACAGTGTTTAGCCATTTGCCATCGTCACATCTCAAGAATTCTCCAAAAGAAGTATCAATCTCAGTTGTTCCACCCCTAGCAAAAAAGGCCATAATCAAAACGAACGGGACTACAAGAGCGATCAAAAGTTTTTTCACAATGCAGATCCAGTCTCTAGGGAATTTGTATTTCGCAAATCCCAATCATCTCTTCGGATCCATAGATAAACTACAACGGCCATCTCTGCCAGAAGAACCACTAATATTGGATAGAAGATAAGCAAGTCAAAAAGCGTTCCGTTTGGTGGATCTCCAGGAAGACTTGCTCTTATTTGAAACATCGCAAAAAGAAAAGCCGCCAACCAAGCAAGAGTATTTATTGATGGCGGACGCCTTCCATGCCACACCGCTCTTGAGACTGAGAGGCTAGCAACAGCCGAAATCAGCATCAAGATGGCAAGAAGTATTGCTGCATAAATATCACCAGGTAATCGGCTTACACTCCAACTAACTGTCACTTGACCTTTTTTAAGATCTTCAGAGACTTTTTCAATCCGAGAGAATCCTTCAGTGTACATCTCATCAATGTAGGCCGGTCTCGTGCGACTATTTGTTAGAAAACCAGGCAAGTACTCAGTTCTCTCAACAACGGACATGTTTGGTGGATTTGTTATTAGCGAATCCCAAAGCGATACCCGCGCATTATAACGATCAAAGGGATATCTCCAAGAGTTTCCTCTTAGCAAAATATCGAACTCTTGTCGGCCAAGTACTTGTCCTATTTCTGCAGAGAGGCTGCTGTTTCCTTGAAAAGAGTCAACCAGCAATTCCACGTCCTGAAAAGTAAGAGATCCGTTTGAAGTCTTCTCACCAACCTGCCCAGAAAATCGAGGCGTTAATGTCAAAGTAGCAATGTTTTGAGGAATATTTATTTTGGCTAGTGAAATATCAAAAC
>CAZXGO010000045.1:0-1659 GCA_964640035.1 uncultured Chitinophagales bacterium | reverse complement strand
TGTTGGGAGATATAGCCTGATCAACAGTTGGTTTTACAACGAGGGTAATTATGAAAGGTATGATGAGAACAACCATCACAATTGCGGCAGTTATTACAAACACTTTTCGATGAAGAATTTCCAACGGTTTATTTCTCAATTTTTCCAAACCCCCTAATCAATGGTGAATCAATCTCTTTGTAGAAATTTAAGTCTTTCACTCCTAAACTTGCGTAGCAGATGAATTTCAATCCGAATCGCTTTTCTTCTGGGCCTCGATCGGCAAGCCAATTACCGTAAGTAAGAGTTTCGTTGTTACTCCAATTATAAGAGCGCGAATTTCGTGAATTGAATTTCAATTTTGAATATTCTTTACTGCACACTTGAACCGAGTTGTCTGTAGAACGAGAAATCGACCGGTCTGCTTTGCTGAGCATTCCAACGAAGAAAACTTCGAAATGGTGTGGTTCTTCACAAGATGTGCGATAGAGTTTTTTCACATCTCCAAACGGTATTTGTGTAACCTGAATAAAAGATCTTGAATAACATCCCGGTGAGGCATTTAAATAGAAAATGGCCCTTGGGCGTTGGACTACCTCATCTGTAGCTATAGCTTGATTACCGAGTTTAGTTGCGGAGATTAGGGATAGAGATACCGTTAACAGTAGAGTCAGAATGGTTTTTTTGATTGACTCCCCTAAATGCATAGCAAAATATTACTGGCAATGTCTCCGAATTCTTGGTTAGGCTCTAACCCTGCAAACTCATTATTGCGACTCTATAGAAATAAGAAAGCTAGTTCGTAAACTTTCAACTTTAGATCCAATACACAATTCCTACGGGAATGCCTTCTCTGCTTAAGGAAGACCCTCTACTTAAGTTAGTTTAGAAATTCAGCTTACTTTTCAGAGTCACTTTCGTTTGGCTTTGTGGGAGTTAGAAATAAAATCAGGTTATAGATAGGCACCAAAATGAACCATCCACTCTTACCGACGTCATGCATTCTTCGTGCTGCAACAGCGATATAAGGAAGAAAAAGTCCTAAGATGGCTAGATTGCCAATCATGTCTGATCCAATTAGGGCGTCAATAACGCTGCCAATGAACGCAGCAACCAGAAAGAAAAAGTAGAAACTCCAAAATTCTTTTCTTGTTGCTCTTCCGCTAAATGAGGCGTACATTTTTAGGGAGTTCTGAATTGAAGAAATCATTATGCGCTTCCCCTTCCAGGTCTTCCGGTATCAGAAACTAGAAGAATTATAAGTCGTGAAGCCATCCGAAGGCCTCATAGCCGGGTTTATCCAACTCGGGGTGTTGCCAGCTTGAATGTATTTCACGCCCTCTTCACAACTCATGGGGATAGTCATATCCTGAGGGCATGAGCGAAAAGTGGGAGTACAAGATCATCCAGAATATGGCACTTATGGGTGGAGATAAAAAGTTGATTCCTGAACTAAATGCATTAGGGCAAGAAGGATGGGAAGCAGTAGCCGTCAGTGCGAAATCGGAAGGCGCGATTGAAAGGGTTCTTCTAAAGCGGAAGTTAAGCTAGTTACTTAATTAATCTCTCTCTAGCCTTCACGAACGATCTATGCGACATCTTCACTTGATTACGCCCTAATCACGGTAGTCATACCAAGTCCCCTCACCCTCAAACTCATATTCGCACTTAACAATCTTC
>CAZXGO010000044.1:1683-18329 GCA_964640035.1 uncultured Chitinophagales bacterium | reverse complement strand
CGGCAGAGTCGGTGGTGTTCACGTGCTGACCACCGGCACCCGTTGAACGATAGGCTTCAAATTCAAGATCAGCAGGATTGATCACGATGTCGACCTCCTCTGCTTCAGGGAGTACGGCCACCGTCGCTGCTGAGGTGTGTACACGTCCTTGCGATTCCGTCTCGGGTACACGTTGTACCCGATGAACCCCGCTCTCGTATTTCATTTTCCCAAAGACTTCATTGCCGGATAAACCAAAGACGATTTCCTTATAGCCCCCTTTGGAGGATTCGTTCATTTCCATGAGATCGATCGACCATCCATTTTTGTCGGCATAGCGGCGATACATGGAGAACAGATCACCGGCAAAGATGGCGGCTTCATCTCCTCCGGTACCGGCGCGGATTTCGACGATTGCGTTACGGGAATCTTCGGGGTCTTTAGGAACCAGGAGAAGTTTGAGCTCTTTATCCAGGTTCTCAAGCTCTTGCTCAAGTTCAGCATTCTCAGCCTTAGCTATGTCGGCCAACTCAGGATCCATTTCGATTAATTCTTTATTGGATTCAAAATCCCTACGCACTTTTTGAAAACGATGATATGCTTCTGTGATACGCGATAATTCTGCGTGTTCGCGACTCAGTTCGGCATATCTTTTCTGGTTATCAAATACAGCAGGATCACTTAAGGCTACGGTAAGTTCTTCGTAACGACGCTGGGCCTGCTGCAGTTTTTGATCAATGTCCATTAGATGCTAAAAAAAGGGTATCTTTTGAAGCGCCTAATTTAACAAATCTTCAGGGCTGAAGGATAGTATATTTCATATAAGATGATTTTATCCGCCGATTTTAAACTTGGTATCCTTGGTGCCGGACAACTGGCACGTATGTCTGCCTTACAAGCCTACCGTTTTGGCATCCAGGTGGCGGTCTATACCGGATCACATTCCCCTGCCCTATCCGAACCTACCTCCTTCGTGACACCCCACAGTGTCGACGGAGCCTTCGACGACATCCCCTTACTCACCGATTTCGCCCGATCCTGCGAGCTCATCACCCTCGAAAATGAGTTCATTGATGCGTCCATTCTTGAGAAAGTCCAGGCCGATAGCGGTACACCGATTTATCCTTCACCAGGAACTTTTGCCCTCATCGGCGACAAAAAAAGCGAGAAGGAATGCTTCGAGCGCGCCGGGATCCCGGTAAGCCCATGGGCACTGCTGCCGGATGCCTATTCAGCCCGACAATTTGGTGAGACGCATGGCTATCCTTTTGTGATCAAATCCAGCAAAGGTGGCTATGATGGGTACGGAAACGCCACCGTCCACCATGCCGAGGAGGCAGAACAGGCATGGGCTCGTCTTGGTGGTAGCGCCAGACGCGAGGTGATCGCAGAAGCTTTCGTCTCCTTTCGTATGGAACTTGCCGTGCAGGTCGCACGCAATCGAACTGGAACCGTGGTATATCCCTGCTGTGAAAGTATTCAGGAAGGACATATTTGCAAGACCATCATCGCACCCGCACGTATACGCCCGGAGCTTCGCCAGCAAGCCGAAGAAATGGCCATCGCAGCAGTGGAAGCGATCGATGGAATTGGTCTCTTTGCCTTCGAGTTCTTTTTGACCCAGGATGATCGCATTATCCTGAACGAATCGGCCCCTCGCCCACATAACTCGGGTCACTATACCATCGAGGGATGTGTGAGTTCACAATTTGAGAATCATATCCGGGCGGTGCTTGGATTGCCTTTAGGAAGCACCGTGCTTCGCAGGAATACTGCTGTTATGGTGAATCTGCTCGGAAAGCGGAATCACCCGGCCATTGCCGATCAGATTGAAGGCATCCTCCGTTCAGAGGATGCCCATCTGCACATCTATGGAAAGCTGCAGTCGAAAATCGGACGGAAAATGGGTCATATTACCGTTTTGGGCGATGATGCCGATCAAACCCTGGTCAAAGCCCTTCATTTGGCTGATCATATTGTACTTTAGTATCTTGACGAGATGACACAATCACATCCGCACATAGGCATAGTCATGGGCTCTGACTCGGATTGGGCTACCATGAAAGCAGCAGCCGATATCTGCGATCAATTTGGGATCGCCTACGAAAAACGGGTTGTATCGGCCCACCGGACCCCCGATGATATGGCTGAATATGGTCGATCGGCCCAGTCCCGTGGACTCAAGGTCATCATTGCAGGTGCCGGTGGAGCAGCACATTTACCTGGGATGCTGGCATCCCATACCCTATTGCCGGTGATTGGAGTGCCCGTGATGACCAAAAGTATGAACGGACTCGACAGCCTGCTCTCTATCGTTCAAATGCCTAAGGGAATTCCCGTGGCGACCGTCGCCATCGACAATGCCACTAATGCCGGCTTACTGGCGCTGCGTATCCTCGCTCTTGAAGACCAATCCCTCATGAAACGTCTTGCGGCCTGGAAAGAAGAGGTGGCAGAAGAATCCAGGAAGAAGACGGAGAATCTTAAGAGTTGAAGGTTGAAGGATGAAGAGTTGAAGAGTTGAGGATTGGGAAAGAGGGATATAATCATAAAAAAGCGCTTAATGGCATCAAACCTTTTTAAGAAAGCGTCGATTGAGTTGGATGCTACGCCATTAAGATGATTACACAAACCGAATTTCAAGTTTTTTTCCGAAGGCACGCGCTATTTTGCTCAAGGTCTTCACCGTTGGATTACTTTTTGCCGGATGTTCAAGGCGTTGATATGCCTGATAACTAATTCCCAATTCCCAGATCCCTGATCCCTGATCTCCGCTCCCCGCTTACCCAAACACATCTTTGATCTTTGAGAAAAAGTCTTTCTTCTGGTCTTTACGCGCAGCGGGGTCAAAGTTCTTCGAATCTTTGAGGCTTTCGATGGTTTTGCGTTCCGCGTCACTTAAAGCCGTAGGGATGTATACATTGACTTCCACAAACTGATCGCCCGGCTGTTTGCTGTTCAAACCCACGATGCCTTTACCCTTCATGCGCAGAAGTTTCCCAGGCTGAGTACCCGCCTCAACTTTTAGCTTGGCCTTGCCTTTTAGGGTAGGCACTTCCACTTCTGTTCCGAGGATGACATCGGTCACGCTGAGCTGTAGGTCGTAGTAAATATCATCACCCTCACGTCTGAAGGTATCATCTTCGGCCTCCTCGATGAGCACAATCAAATTACCGGCCTCACCACCGCGTATCCCCGCATTTCCTTGACCACGGAGAGTAATATAATTCCCATTCGACACGCCGGACGGAATTTTCACCTTCACGGTCTCTTCCCCGCGTACACGTCCTTCGCCACCACAGGAGCTACATTTGTTCTTAATAACACGGCCTTCACCATAGCAGGTCGGACATGTTTGAACATTCACAAACTGCCCGAACATGGTGTTTGACACCTGACGCACCTGACCCACTCCATTACAGGTCGAACAGGTCATGAAATCATCACTGGTCTCAGCTCCACTTCCGTTACACTTACGGCAGGAGATATGCTTTTTGATTTTGAGGGTCTTCTCGGTACCGAAGGCGATTTCGTCGAGCGTCAGTTTGAGGCGTAATTTCATGTCATCGCCCGGCTGACCCACACGACGCTGAGAGCGTGAGCGCGCCCCACCAGCCCCTCCGAACATATCGCTGCCGAAGATATCTCCGAAGCGACTGAAGATATCCTCAAAGCTAACATTCTGGAAGTCAGGTTCGTTAAAGCCACCGCTGTGCATTCCCGAGTGACCATAACGGTCGTAACGAGCCCTTTTGTTCTCGTCTTTGAGCACATCGAAGGCCTCGGCAGCTTCTTTGAATTTGGCTTCAGCCGATGGATCATTGGGATTACGATCGGGGTGAAGCTCCATCGCCTTCTTGCGATAGGCCTTTTTGATTTCATCCGCCGAAGCGTCTTTTTTGACGCCTAAAACCTCGTAATAATCTCTTTTTTGTGCCATTTATTCGCTTACCATTACTTTTGCGTGACGGATTACTTTTTCGCCGATCTTGTAGCCAGGTTCCAGCATCATAATGACCGTGTTCGAAGGAACGGATGGATCCTCATGTTTTTGTCGCATCAAGGCCTCGTGCTGCTCATAGTTGAAGGGAACCATCACCTGATCGATGCGTTCGAGTCCATAGTGAGTAAAGACATCGCTGAATTTATTTACCACCATGTGAACCCCCTCCATGAAGGTACCATCTACTTCTAATTTGGCAGCAGCCTCGATGGAACGAGACAGATCATCGTAAACAGGTAAAAATCGGCTAATGGAATCAATGCGGGCATGCTCGTAAGCCTGATTCTTCTGTAATTCCAATCTCTTTTTGTAATTCTCCATCTCCGCCAGCTTGCGCAGCAACATCTCTTTCTCGGCGGCCAGTTGGCTCTCTAAATCCGCTATACGCTCGTAGGGATCCTGACTAGCTTCATCCGCTGTGGTGGCTTCATCACCAACCGGGGCGCTATCCACAGGCTCAGCGCTATTCGGTTGTTGTGCGTCAACTACTTCGTTCTCTTGAGATTCCAATGGTTCGTTTTTTTCCTTATCCACGTTCATCTATTCCTTGATTCTATTTTATCGTAATGTTCTGAATGATTCTCCCCGACTCAGGCGCTGCGAGATCTGATCGACCAAAGCCACCATACGAGGGTAGTTCATGCGGGTGGGACCCACGAGTCCGACGGCACCCTTAATATTTCCTATGTTATAACTAGCTGAAACGACGCTGCATTGACCAATGTGGCGCAACTCGTTCTCACTACCAATACGGATACTAATCTCTTGATCTTTCGTTTCGTTTTCGAGAAGGTGCACAATCAAGTGCTCATTTTCGATCAGCTCGATGATACTCCGATATTGACTCAAATCATTAAACTCTGGCTGCAGGGCGATATACTCTACGCCTCCGAAATGAAACCGTTTCACATCTGTTTCATCAAAAATAGTGTCGGCGGAGTCAACAAAGACCCTTATCAGACCGCTTTCATCCTCTTCACGAATATCAGCAACGATTTCCTCAATGTTAGTGGCGATCTCTGAGATCACGATACCGGTAAGTCGTTCATTGAGAATGCTGGAAATATGGTCTAAATGTTTGCGTGATATCTCTGATTCAACCTCGATAGAAACAGTGCGCACATAACCACTATCGATCGTAAGCACCACCATCAAGCGAGTGCTGCTCAGGCTAATCAATTCCATCTTTCGGAAAATTCCCTGAGCATATCGGGGAGAGATCACCACGGCCAATAAATTCGATAATCGAGCCAAGATACGCGCTGCTGAGCGTACGCCTTCATCCATGTCGTTTTTGACCGTCAAAGCCAGTCGATCCAAAGCTTCTTCCTCTTCACGCGTTAAAAACGCCTGACGCATCAACGTATCCACATAAAAACGATAGCCTAAATCGGTGGGTACGCGTCCGGCAGAGGTATGAGGATGATTGAGCAATCCCTTAGCTTCAAGGGTGTTCATCGCAGAACGAACGGTTGCCGAACTTACATTTAACCGGTTGCGCTGTACCAACGACTGGCTGGCAACGGGAGTAGCCGTCGTAATGAAGTTCTGGATGATATATCCCAAAACTTCTTTTTCCCTGGGGTTTAATTCCGGAAATTCAGGACGTATCGACATGATCTAGGACTGTTTTTCAAAAAAGACTTCAATCATATTCCCATCTGGATCGGTAAAAAAGACAAATCGTCCGTTTTTACGATTCACCGGTCCAACAACGATATTCACCTCGTGAGAGCGAAGATATGCAGCCATATCATCGACTTCAGCAGGGGTCTCAACCATGAAACCAAAATGATCCACGCGGTAATCGCGCGAGGTTTGGTCGTATGCAGTCTCCGCTTCTACGATGACCAGGGTATCTTTGGTTCCAATACGATAGGTCGCCATACTTTGGCCCATTTTTCTAACCAGCTCAAATCCTAGTACTTCACCATAAAACTTTTCGGCTGCAGCGATATTATTTACACGTATTGTGATGTGGTGGAGTCCGTCTGGATCGAATTTTTTTGCCATGGATAGAACTTTATGCCGCTAAGCTTCCTATTTTTACGAAGTTTTAACGTCTAAGATACGGCAATTTTTGTGCCAAGATGTGAAAACTGACGTTCTGTCGCATATAAAAACACAATTACCGTCTCGATCGTGCCTACTCTTTACCTCGTAGCAACTCCTATTGGCAATCTGTCAGATATGACCGCACGTGCGATCGAGATTCTGCAATCGGTGGATGCGATCTATTGTGAAGATACGCGCACGAGTGCTCACCTGATACAGCATTTTGGCATTCAGAAGCCTTTATTCGCCTTTCATGCGCACAACGAACATGCGCGAGTGGTCGAGCTCATCGGACGCCTGCATTCTGGCCAGAATATTGCTCTTATTAGTGATGCCGGCACCCCAGCTATTTCCGATCCTGGCTTCCTGGCGGCACGCGCAGCCCACCGATCCGGCTTCCCGGTCGTAGGGATACCGGGAGCCAGTGCCCTGGTTACCGCTCTTTCCGCCAGCGGACTCCCCTGCGATCGATTCATCTTCGAAGGATTCCTCCCCCAGAAAAAAGGCCGCAAAACCCGGCTCGCCTTCATCACCCAGGAAGAACGCACCGTCGTATTCTACGAATCCCCTTTCCGGATCCTGCGTCTGCTCGAGGAACTTACTGAGCTCGTTGGACCCCACCGCTACGTCGCTGTATGCCGGGAATTGACCAAGAAATTCGAGGAAATCCTTCGCGGACCCCTCAGCGAAGTACACCAAACCATGAAATCCAGATCTAACATCAAAGGTGAGTTCGTCGTCATCGTAGCCGGCGCCTCCTACACCGAGGAGGAAGCATGAGTCCGTGGATACATAAGAACCGCATAGTGCGTGCGCTGATCATCGGAGCGCTCTTATCTCTGGCGTGGTCTCCATTGAATCTTTTCCCCATGATGTGGCTGGGCTGGTGGCTCCTGATTCAGGAAGTGCGTGCATCCGACAGTATTCGCCAGGCCATGGCCCGCGTGTATCTGCCTTTAGTGCTTTGGAATGTTGGCTCTACCTACTGGCTTATGATGGCTACCGTCGCCGGTGGCATCGCTGCCATACTGGCCAATTCCGTTGTCTTAGCCATTCCCCTGGGCCTTGCATGGCCATTCATGCGAAAAGAGACCCCATTGGGAATGGGCATCATCAGTGCCGCCGCGATCTGGATCCTCTTCGAATGGCTACACACCCGCTGGGAACTAGCCTGGCCCTGGTTGCAGTTAGGTAATGGGCTTGCAGCATGGCCATCCCTGTATCAGTGGATTAGTATTACTGGGATCTTTGGCTTGAGTTTCTGGATTTTTGTAACGTCAGCCTTGATACCAAATTTAGATGATTGGGGTAAAGCAGGTACCTGGAAGCCATTTTTGTGGATAACCAGTATCCCGATGGTCTTGTCTATCCTTATGTACCTCGGCCTGAATCACAACATCGATCGCAGGGTACCCGTAACTGTGGTTCAACCCAATTATGATTCCTACCTGCCCATGGCGGGCTTCCGGGAACCGGTGAGCCCTTTGGTTCAACTCATCGCCCTCACCGACTCCGTTCGTACCGACTCCTCAGCCCTGGTCATATGGCCCGAGAATTCCGTAATGGACGACATCTACTCCAATTTTCCACGCGAGTCGCAATTTCTTCTCGAATCCGCTGCTCGTGAACGAAACGCCACCTTCCTGATCGGAGCTACCTACATGGATATCTTCCCGGTCGATACACAGGAACCTCTTGTACGCCGTTTTCGCAATGGAGTGCCCTTCAAAGCCTATAACTCCGCCCTTGCCTGGCCGGCGGGCGACACCCTTCGGGTGTACAAAAAGCGTCACCTGGTACCCATTGTCGAAACCATCCCCTGGCTACGCTGGCTGGATGCCGTCGACGTTGCCGGTATCGATTTCCCACAGTTGAATTCCTACCACCGGGGTACTGAAGTGGTCAATTTCAACACCGCATATGGGCCCGTTCCGGCTATGGTCTGCTACGACTCGGTCTTCCCAAACTGGGTGAGGCGAACCGTGCTTGGAGGTGCCTCTTTTGTGACAGTGATCACAAACGATGGCTGGTGGGGAAATACCTCGGGGCATCATCAGCACTTCGAATTTGCTCGTCTGAGAGCCGTGGAGACGCGTCGAGCCGTACTCCGGAGTGCGAACAATGGGTTCAGTGGTGTTATCGACGCCAGAGGCGATGTGATCCGAAAAACGAACTACTGGGAACGCACCGGCTTTACAGAGCAGATCCCTGTATATACCCGTCAAACATTGTACACCCAATTCGGTGATTGGTTTGTACTCAGTTGCGTGTTTATCCTTGGTTTTGGGTTCAGAACTTTACGACAAAATCGACGTAAGGAACCCCAATAATCAACATATCTGCTAGGTCTCTGTTATTTAGGAAACCAAGGTCCACCGATAGCTTTTTACCAAAGAAACGAACCCCATAAGAGAGGATCTCATAGTATCTGGTTCGGGCTTCGAAGTCTTCCCCGAAAGGAATCCAGGATCACCAAGGTCGGAAGGTGGCATACTCCTCGCTTAGTCATTGAAAAACAGGTTATTTTCGACCTCTAGCACCATGTACCAGGTCATATCTTTCGAGTCGTAGACGATGTCAAAATATTGCCCGCGCGAGGTTTCGACTACAAAATGGACGTGGTTGGTATCGCCCACGCGCTCTTTATAGCTGGTACGTACCCGCACGATCTCGTGATGGCGTCCGTCACTGAGACTAAAATGATGGGGCGTAATACGTTTAAAGATGCCCTTGTCCCGAAATCCGGCGAAGGTGGCATTGACATTAATCTTTTTAAAATCGGCTTTGAGCATACATGTTCGGCGTACAATGGTCTGGACAAAAAAGTACAGTACCATAGTACACATATATTACACATATATTCAAGCGAAAAAGTTTATGGGGTGACAGAAGGTGTCACTTACAACATCCTCTTGATACTCAACCTTGTGTATCCATTTCGTGGTGGACCGGGGTTGTAGTAACGGCCAAAGCTGCCGTTCAGAGCGAGCAGATTGTCCCAGTACGTATTGGTGATGTTTTCGATCCCAAGACGGACTCCCAGGTTCCAGCGAGCACCGATGTTCCAGTTACCATCGAGGCGTCCGGACACAAGCAAATAGGAGCGTGCATACACGGTATTGGCATCGTCGAGGGGGATGGCATCCATATAACGGGCTCCTAGGTTCAGAGCCAGACCGAGTGGCATCTCCAGATCAGCGCTCGCACTTCCCGACCAGGGGGCAACGCCGGTCATCACATTCCCGGAGTAGTCGCGCGACTGCACTTGTCCGGATACGGTCACATTGGTTACATAATCATCAAAGCGATAACGATTCCAGGCACCGGAGGTAGTCACATCCAGTCGGTAACCCTGCCCGTTTTGCCAGATCTCCCCTTTCAAAGCTATTTCTATGCCATCCTGCTTCGTAGAACCAGCATTAGCAAAGAAAGGTAAGCCTGCCTCCGTAAACTGGGGCAATAGTGCCTGTTTTAATGCAAAGCGATAGGCACTGACATCAAAAGCCCATCGAAGATCCTGAGATTGCCAGCGGATACCAAGCTCTGAATTGAGTCCCTGCTCAGGACGCAAATCAGCATTGACGCCGGCAAGAGTTTTAACTTCCCACTGCGTAGGGGTAGAAAAACCATAACTGAGGCTTCCATGAGCAGCCATGCCGTCCGTCATTGCATACACTAGAGCTGCACGTGGTGCAAGTGTTGGACCAAAATTGAGTACGTCCTGTCCACCTAAACCTTGTGCACCCAATCTGTCGATGACATCATATTGAGTAACATTCACACTCAGGCCACTTGTAGCGATGAGCTTATCCCCAATTTCTTTCTCCACTTGTGCGAAAGCGATAGCCGACCGGGCATTGATTTCAGCATCACTGCGTAAACTACCGGGCTTACCTGCATTGGCTGAGTAATACTTTTCGAGGCTGAAACCGGTTTGAGCCTCGATCCCAAACTGTAGAGACCATGGCTCTGGATCTGATCCGAGGTATCTAAATACCGAACGGGCCGTGACACCCTGAAAGGTGGATATTTCGTGCTGGTTAAATGCCGGCGAAGTGCCTGAAGGATTCTCTTTATCCTGCACAATGAGGCCTAAACTGGTAGTATTTTGCCATTGAGAAGACAATATCAAACGTTGACTGAGTGCAAAACCGGTATTTCTTAGACTCACCCGGGCATCGATACTTTTACTGAATGGAATAGCCATTCGAGGGATATCGTTGATCTGCGCGAGAGTGAGGGGTCCAGGTAACTGATACGTACCATCATAATGAAATACATGGAATCCCAAATCACGGTTCGATGATGGACTCAATCCTGCCGAAAATTGCAGGGATTGTTTCCGCACCCGCTGGTGATCCCGGTACCCGCGGACATCCTGATCCAATAGGGATAAACGGGCTCTTGTCCCTGACTCCGACCACTCGGCTCTGAGCACTGACCTGCTCAAACCAAAGGCACCAACGGTGTGCTCTGCCTCCACTGATTTTTCTGACCCTACAGGCCTACGGCTTTGCATGATCAATACCCCACCGGTACCGGCACCGTACAAACTACCCGCCGGACCCTTAATCACTTCGATACGTCCGAGGTCCGACGGATCCAGGGAGTTAAACCTGGAAGTCGAGCCACTGGGGTCTGTAAGCGGGATGTCGTTCCAATACATTTTAACATTGCGGATACCAAAAGGCGATCGTAATAAACTCCCCCGAATACTGATTCGTGAACTGCCGCCATAACCACTTTCTTCCATCCTCACTCCGGCAATAGTATTCAAAGCGGGTGCCAGCGATATGTTATGGGATCGCTCGATAACTGGACGAGTAATCAGTGCTACCGACCCTGCTGTTTCTAGTATTGGTCGTTGTCCTTCGAATGCAGAAACAATGATACGATCGAGTACCAGAGATTGAGCTTGTAAGCTTACATCAAGGTTCTTATTTGGCTCCGAGACCGTAATTCGTAGCGTATTGTAGCCTAGAAAGCGGAATTCAAGAACTGTGGGAAGTTGTGTAACTCGCAGAGAATAAACCCCACGAGGGTCGCTGACAACCCCCAGGGTAGACTCAAGCACCGATACCGAGGCCCCAACCAATATCTGTCCGTTTGATCGATCCGTGATTACTCCTTCGATCAGAAAATCCGTTTGTGCTTGGGTAATTGAAACCGGAGCTACGATAAGCCCCAGGAGAAGAATAGTCGTTTGTATGATGCGCATGCAAGCAAAATACAAAACTGCTACCTTGCGTTCCCACTAACGATAAGAATGGATCTAGAAACCGTAGCGTCGGGCGTTGCGCACTTCCGAACCTGCCCAACTTCTACGAGGAAGCTCACTGGTCAGTTTTGATTTTCCACCCGTAAAAATTCGGATGATTTCCTGGCGACCGTGCTGAGACGTGCGTTTTTGAAGAGCTGTGTTCATAGTATGATAGGGTCTTAGGCTTGTTTTGAAACAGGATAAAGACCCCTAGTGACAACTTGGTGTCACCAGGTTGAACACAATAACGGGGAGACTACATTTTTTTGAAAACGATAATTCCATTGTGTCCACCAAAGCCAAAGGTATTACTCATTGCAACCTTGACATCTCTGGATCGTGCATTATTGAATACGATATCCAGATTACGTGGAATCTCAGGATCTATGTTTTCGGTATTAATGGTAGGCGGAATAATACCCTCATGGATGGCCATTACGCTTGCAAGTGCTTCGATAGCGCCGGCAGCACCGAGCAAATGCCCCGTCATTGATTTTGTTGCACTAATACTCAGGTGTTTGGGATCTTCTCCAAAGAATCCACGAATAGCAGCTATTTCGCTTAAGTCTCCGACAGGAGTCGAGGTAGCATGAGTATTCAAATAATCAACTTCATCTTTGTTGATACCGGCATCTTTCAATGCTAATTCCATCGCTTTGCGGGCACCCAAACCTTCGGGATGGGTTGCGGTCATGTGATAGGCATCTGCGGTCATGGATGCACCGGCAACTTCGGCATAGATCTTTGCACCACGGGCTTTCGCATGCTCATACTCTTCAAGGATCAGACTCACCGATCCTTCGCCTAACACGAACCCATCACGATCAACATCAAAAGGGCGAGAGGCACGAGCAGGATCATCATTACGAGCCGACATAGCTTTCATGGCACTAAATCCACCAACACAGGCTTCTGTGATCGGAGCTTCCGATCCACCAGTTACTATGACTTTTGCCTTACCCCATCGGATGTAATTGAGAGCATCCATAAGTGCGGTATTGGACGTTGCACAGGCAGAAATGGTTGTAAAATTGATCCCCATGAAACCGTTTCTCAGAGAGATCATTCCTGAACCCATATTAGGGATCATTTTAGGTACAAAAAATGGACTAAAACGAGGATTGCGACCTCCTTCAACATACTCACCCACTTCATGTTCGAATGTCATCATACCACCTTGCCCGGTACCCCATACAACTCCAATATCGAACGGATCTATGGCAGTCACATCAAGACCAGAATCTGCCAGGGCCATATCGCTGGTAATAAGGGCATACTGAGCATACGGATCCGTACGCTTAATATCGGCACGATCCAAATATTGACTTGCATCAAAATCTTTAAGCTCACAAGCCATTTGCGTTCGGAACTGACTTGGATCAAAACGTGTAATCCGTGCTGAACCACTTTTGCCGGCCTTCATATTGGCCCATGTTTCTGAAACTGAATTTCCGAGTGGTGTGATGGCACCTATGCCTGTAATAACAACTCTTTTCATGCAGAACAGTTTGTGTGATGGTGAACAGTCTGGTAAAATACTGAATTTAAACCGATGAGTCCGAATAAAACGATGCCTTCGTTTACTTATCACCGCCGCAGAGCTCTTCCGCTTCTGCCAGGATAGACTCTGCTCTTTTCGCACCGATCTTGAGCGCTTCCAGCAGATACTGTTGTTTAAGTAATTCGGTACAGGTTACTACTCCATTTTTGAGAAAATGTTGCATCTCTACTTTTTTAAGATTCGAAAGTACCGTGATTGGATATAAACCTGCCCTTTCGATACGATTTTTTAGAGACCCTTCTTCGGGGTAATCCCATCCTACCATTTCCAGATTCATGCATGTTGCATAATCGATAGCGTCACTGCTAAAACGGGTATTGGTTACAACCCAACCTTGTGTGATTTCGGGACCATTACCATGATTTCGGCTTGCTCGTTGTAAATCCTGAAATCTCGATTGGATATAGAGGGGTACTTTTACATCCGAAACGTATCCTGGACGATTATGAAATTTACACTCGATGGCATAACACTGGTCATCTCTGATGGCAAGCACATCCACTTCGTGTTGAATACAATGACCCTTGCGAATAACACCAACCTGGGTTGAAAACCCGTTGCGCTCGAACATACGAGCTACCAAATGTTCGAACGGATATCCCGAGGGACCCATATCCATGATCGCACGGCGTAAAGTATAACGTGGAGCAACCTTTGGGCCTAATCGCTTGAGAAGTTTGTAGGCCATCTTGTAGATCTGTTGGGTGCTCATTCCATCTGTAAGTTCTGGAATAACACCTTCAACTACATGATCTATAGTTTCTTCGGAGGCACCTGATCGATGTAGTGAGTTTCTGAGTCTGTGAATATCGAAGGGCACTACCTCGCCATTCGCTTTGATCACCGAAATGGGTTGAATTAACAAAAGATGTCGTGCTTGAGGGATAGATACATCGTGAAAAATACGAAGGATTTTCACGATTCACTCTTTCTGAGCTCGTAATTCATAACGTGTTTTAAAAATCCGTATTCCTGTTTTGAAACACTGATTTTTTATTTTAAAATAGCATCTTACGTCCACCACTCTCAGCTCTTCTCTCCGGATGATACGTTCTGTTAATTTTAGACATATGCGTTTATTTTTGGTCCTCCTACTTGCTATGCTCGCTACTAGCTGCGCGACGAAACAAGCTATCACTCCTGAGGCAGATCAACCCAAAGCAACCAATATCCAAACTGAAGCTCAAAATGAACTAGAGCGTATCTATTGGGAGCGTATTCAAGCTGGAAGAATGAAGTTTGTTCAAGCTGACGTGGATTTCATGACCGGAATGATTGTGCACCACTCACAGGCTATAGTGATGTCGCAACTAGCCAAAGATCGAACGGATTCGCGTGCCATCAATGTATTGGCAGCCAGGATTATCAATGCACAGAAAGATGAGGTTGCACTGATGCAAAAATGGCTTCGTGATCGCCGCCAGGTTGTACCCATCGTACGAATTGATGGATTAACGATGCGGGTGGATCTTCAGGAGCCCCCTGATATGATGCTCAGCCCCGAACAATTGCTTCGAATGCGTTCCATTCATAGCGGAACACGTCATACTGATGGGCAATCCAATATGCCGGGTATGATTACGCAAGTTCAAATTGAGAAATTGGCCACACTTCGCGGACTCGACTTTGATGAACAGTTTTTAAGCTACATGATCGAACACCATGGTGGCGCAGTATTTATGATTAATGAATTATTTGCTGCTGATGGCTCAGTAAACGACGAAGAATGTTATCGACTTGCCGTAGATATTTATGCAGAGCAAGTCACTGAAATTGACATGATGAAACTCATGCTTGAAGAGATAAAATCCAACAGACAGAAGACAGAATAACCAAAACATAAACCCGACCCAATGAAGTCAACTCATCTAACGCGCTTGGTCAAAACAACCAAGAAGCAGCAATTCATAGCAATTGCCCTACTTGTAGCTTTTAGCTCGTATAGCTGTTCATCTACCGATCAGGCAACTGCGGTAGAACAAGCACCAAGTTCCAGTCTCAAACCTATCACAGAACTAAAAGCACCCTCGCCAGACCCTCGAGTAGGCTTGAGTCCTGGTCTTTTCAATGCCGGTGAGGCCATCTGGAACATGAAAATGGTATCCACTACCCCGCCACCTCCAAATTTTGTTGGTGCGTTCAATACTGATCTCGCCTTTAAAGATAACTTTGCCATCCAGGGTAATTATAATGGTTTCATGGTATGGGATGTAAGCAATCCTCTGAAACCAGGCCTGGTGATAGATTTCCTGTGTCCTGCATCACAAAGTGATGTTTCGGTTTACGGAAATTTACTTTTTGTATCTGGTGAGGGCACCTCTGGTCGTCTAGATTGCGGAACTCAGGGCGTTAATACAGCAGTAAGTCCAGATCGTCTACGTGGTATCCGTATTTTTGATATCACCGACATCAAAAAGCCAGAATACATTGCAAACGTACAAACTTGTCGTGGATCTCATACACACTCTGTATTAGCAGATCCTAATGATAAAGAAAACGTATATGTATACGTTTCTGGATCAGCTCCAGTACGTCCTAATGATGAGCTTCCTGGCTGTTCAGCAGCTATGCCCGAAGAAGATCCAAACAGTGCCCTGTTCCGTATTGAGGTCATCAAAGTACCTCTGGCCAATCCAAAAGAGGCGGCTATTGTATCCTCTCCACGTATTTTTGAAGACCTGGCTGCTCCTCCAACCCACGGACCAGCACCTGAAGAAATTGCAGCCATGGAAAGAGCACGCGCTGCTGGTGCATACATTGCAAAGGTGGGAGATGCAGAGCGAGTGATCCCAAATAACTGGGAACGTCAGTTCCTCACCCAAATTGCAGCTGAGCGTAATGCCACCACGCCGAATGCAGCTGACTCTGCTGCCCTCCGTACACGTCTGCCGCAGATGATTGAAGCAATGATGGCAGGCCGTGGCCGCGCCCCGGAACGTGGACCAAACCAGTGCCATGATATCACCCTCTACCCTGAAGTTGGACTTGCCGGTGGTGCCTGCGAAGGGTATGGTATCTTGCTTGACATTAAAGATCCTATCAACCCACATCGCTTAGACGCTGTTGCTGACTCCAACTTTGCATACTGGCACTCGGCTACCTTCAATAACGACGGAACAACCGTTGTGTTTACCGATGAATGGGGTGGTGGTACTCAGGCAAAATGTCGTGCTAGCGATCCGTATGAGTGGGGTGCAAATGCTATTTTTAGTATCGAAAATGGCAAGATGGTCTTCAAGAGTTACTTTAAAATGCCTGCCCCACAAACCAGTCAGGAAAACTGTGTAGCTCACAATGGTTCATTGATTCCCGTTCCTGGACGTGATATTATGGTTCAGGGATGGTACCAAGGTGGAATCAACATCTTTGATTTTACTGATCCAGCTAAACCGATTGAAATCGCATATCACGATCGCGGACCTATTGCTGGTGATCGTCTAGAGGCAGCAGGTAGCTGGTCTGTGTACTGGTATAACGGGTCCATTATCAACTCAGAGATCGGTCGTGGACTCGATGTCTTCGATCTGATTCCAAGCGAGTATCTCACTGCCAATGAGATCGCAGCGGCTAAAACAGTAAACCAGGAATATCTAAACCCTCAGGGTCAACCGAAATTCACCTGGCCTGCGACAGCAGTGCTTGCAAAAGCCTATTTGGATCAGTTAGAGCGTAACCGTGAACTTGACGCTCAGGTGGCTGGTGGATTCCGCAGCTCTATCGATCGTGCTGAGGCAATGAGCGGCGCGCAACGCAGTGATGCCTTCTCACGCTTAGCAGAAGAGGTTCAG
>CAZXGO010000044.1:0-1623 GCA_964640035.1 uncultured Chitinophagales bacterium | reverse complement strand
AAAGCCTCTTTTAAAAGTTTTATTTGCATTTTTTTTAAATATTTTATACGCTTTTGGCGTATACACGCTTTCCAGGCGAGCCCGTTCAACCGCTCCGGCATCTCTCCATTAGGTACAGACTCGTAAGATACGCTACCCTCGAATGATAATCAATTTGATTTGCCGTAATTAAACAGGTGGGTACTCCAGGCTTTCACCAAGACATCCCCCTCTTGAGCTGGTCGAAATCTCCAAGCCATCGCAGCCTGAAGGGTCGCTTCTCGAACACCGAAACCGATATCTGCAACGGTTGTCAGTTGTTTGGTTCGGGAATCAAATAATTTGATATCCACTATTTCGGCGTCTTCAACGAGTCCATTTAATCCAACCAGCATGCGCACGGTCAACTCAGCTCTGATATTTGCGCGTTTAATTTCTTCCGTGATCACAGGTTCAACGATGCGAACCACGGAGGGAGGACGCGTGGGTCTTTGAGAAATACGTGCCTCTGCTGTAGATGCCCCAGTTCCAGCACCAGATCGTTGATTTGCAGTACCAGATCCGGGAAGGTCAATCGGCTGTGTGGTAAGTGGTTCTGTTCGCAAATCAAGACGATCACTTAAATCAATGACTGGATCCAAAGTGGTCTGAATAGGCACATAGGGCTTTGGAGGGGCTGGTGGTGGGGAGGCTTGCTCGGTAATGGCTGCCGGATCAATGACGATGATTTCACGATCGAGAGCACTCACATCAAAGACAGGGGCTGTGGTAGATCGTTCAGGCCAGAAACGAAAGATGATGATCATGATCACCAATGCCACAATAACTGCGACTTTGTACCGAAACCGATAGACGAGGTCAACAGTAGTATGTCGTGGGATATAGATCATTAGGTGGAGCTGTCGATTACCTTTCGTACAAAACCACCAGCTTGTTGAAGCAGTTCCCTAGCCTGAGTGAGCCCTACACCGGCACCCTCCATCACCATAGCGGTCTTCACATGGCCATTTGTGGCGATGAGGAGTTCTGTAGCACGCTCATAATCGCAGCTGGTGAGCATCATAAGGATACGCCGTGAACGTTCCTGAAGTTTTTCATTGGTAAGTTGGAGGTCAACCATCACATTTTCGTACACCTTCCCAAGGCGGATGAAAGCACCGGTAGTGATCATATTACACACCATTTTCTGTGCAGTACCGCTTTTCATTCGTGTGGATCCCATGATGACCTCCGGTCCGACAGCCACATCAATAATGAGATCGGGAGTTACCGCTGTATGAAGCTGTTCCCGGGGGACGCAGCAGATTAGGATCGAACGAGCACCGACTTGCCGCGCGTGTTCGAGGGTTCCGTGCACATAGGGGGTTCTTCCACTTGCGGCCAAGCCACAGACGACATCGAGGTCACACACATGTAGGGCCTCCATATCCTGTTTACCGGCTTGGGGGGAGTCTTCTACGGCTTCCTGAGCTTCGAACATGGCGGCACGGCCACCAGCCATCACTCCAAGGACCTGAGACGGTGGACTACCGAAGGTTGGGGGGCATTCTGAGGCGTCGACAACTCCTATTCTCCCACTGGTACCAGCGCCGGTATAGATGAGACGTCCGCCGAGGGAGAGGGCCTCCCTGACCATCTCGATAG
>CAZXGO010000043.1:8306-19159 GCA_964640035.1 uncultured Chitinophagales bacterium | reverse complement strand
AGTGGCAGGGTTTGGCCAATTGTAGGTTTCATCACTGAATAGTAGTGATTCACCTGCGCTAATAGGGGAGGTGCCTCCCATGGTTCCTGTCACCTTGCCGTCTACGAAAGCACCGTATTGAGTGGGCCAGTAGGCTTGTCCTGCATTTGGGAATTTCCAGCCTTTAAGCTCACCATTTGGAGCGACTGCATACAGGTTTTTACCAAAAAAGACAGGATTCAAGGGGATATCGCCACTTTTTGTCAGGCTTCCAACCAATAATGGGAATCCTTGTCGAGGCCTCAGCTCATGGTCATAGGCCAGGAGTACCATGCTAAGACTGTCTGTAGCAGTTAAAATTAGTGATGGTTTTCCATTTCCATCCAGATCAACCACTAATGGGGTTCCATTGAATTGGATTCCCTTGGGCGGGGCTAGCGGGAATCCATTTAAGCTGGCGCCATTTTGATTCAGTCCTTCCAGTTTGGAATCAGCGTAATTGTTGCCGATAAAATCGAGGCGTCCGTCACCATCCCAGTCGATCATTGCAGGCCAGCCCTGACGTGTTGATGTTAATAGAAGACGGCTTTCAGGGTGTCGATCGCTGAGGATACGCCATTCCTGATTGTTCAGAAGTAGGGCACCGGCTTTGACACCGCTCTCCGGTGTGAAAGCAGCTACATAGCCTGGGAAGCGGTTGATATTAACGGGAGTATATCTGAGTTCACCATCAGAGCTTTGTAGGAGATTGTTTGTTAGCTCAAAGCGGCGTCCACCCAGCTCAGCGCTTCGTTGATTACCTTGAGATGACGGTGTCAAGCCTTGTCCATTTGACGTCGATATACGGATCGTTGTTTGGTCGAAATCTAGGGTTCCAGGGTTTGTTTGACTCAGGAACCCCGGGGAGGCGCCGGAGGGGCTGTGTTGCCAAACAAGGTCAAAACGATCCGAGGAGTACTGCCAGGCTGCTGCTCCAAAACTGGAAGACTCCTCACCCTTTTTTTCAACGGCATATAAGCGTCCACCGCTCAGAAATGGCTGATGGCTTATTACCTGATTAAGTTTTTGCTGGTATGAAGCATTTCGGGTTCCAACACCGATTGCGTAGATACCCGAAGGAAGGGGTGCCAGAAGGAGGGTGTCGGTCGGACTTGCATACGCCATCAGGCCAACAGGAAATGGATCTCGGGTAATCGTGGTATTAACAGCTGGGGCTGGTAAACGTTGAGAAATTTGAAGTGGAATAATATCCGTTTTTACTGTTGGGCGAATACTTACCTGAGCAGTAACGCGCTGATCACTGAAACCATAGAGTTCGAAAGTAGCACTGGCCCCAGTATTACTTTTTGCAGCTGGTCGTGTGTCAGGACCAAATCGATTCTGATAGAGCTGAATTTCTTTTCCTGATGCGGTGATGACTCGTGAGTCGTTACCCGACCACCAGAAATCAAACGCGGTACCGGAAGTAAAACTGGATAAAAAGGGATTACTCGTTTTAAAGCCTATATCCTGGGATCCATCGGCTTCGATCAGGGATACACCCCGTCGTTTCGGGTTATTATTTACCCCTTGAAAGTAGTTCTTAGAGCGTAAAACAGCCTCATCAACATGCCAAATCAAAATACCGCCAAGCAGTGATCGATCGTCGTTGGTAAACAGTCGTTGATCATCGCCTGGGTCAATGCCTCCGGGCAAACTCCAGTCGAAGTTATCCACATCGACGAGCACACCTGCTGGAAGAAGCTTAGCCAAGGAATCTGCCATAGTAGATCCAAAAAGGTCATCAAATACGGGTAAACGTCGTTCAACAAGGGCTCCCTCTGGAGTGCGTACTTTTAGAAGAATTCCGTCGCCTTCAGGATCACGATGTCTATTTTCAACCAGGAAATACTCGTCGTCAGACAAAGGGATTTTGAGGACACTATTAGGTTCACCAAGTGAAATAGCAGGGAGGAGGTAGCTTGCAGCTGTTTTTGGATTGATCAGTTTCGGTTCAACCCAGCCTAAATGTACTTTTTCCCATGCAGAGGGTTCAGGTGGGAAAAGGCCAAAATAGGAGAAGAATCCTGCACCATCCATGAGTCCAAAGCGACCAATCGCCGATGAGCCATCACTTGTATTGTACAAATCTGGTAACCCAATATGATTTCCCATTGTTGCACATAGCAAGCCATTTATCCCCAATTGAAGCACAAAGGGGGTTTCCGTAATATCCTTGCCTGGACGGGATTCTGTTTCTGGAAGGATCAGCGTATTGCGAATACGAAAGCTGCCACCGGCTTTATTTGGAATTTCGAACCCCTGAAATCCGGGTCGATTGCCGTATTGTTGAATCGCTTCAAGACTCATGTACAGACTAGGTATATCTTGTGGAGTGCGATCAAGACCAGTACCCAAGAAATTAATATCACGTCCGGCTCCAGCATGAAAAAGGATGAAAGCATCCCGATCTTCATCAAAATCACTGAAGTCAAATCCGCCTCGTTTTGATAATTCTGTCCAGGTATCATTGAGCAGATTGAACAGCTTACCATTATCGGTTCCGTCTTCACCAAGCGGAGCGTACGTTTCCATTTTATTGGATAACCGAATGATCTCAGGGTAAAGCTTCCATTCGATCGTTAGTTTTCCATGTGATACACGACGGTAATAGTTGGCCATAAAATCCAAATGCGCCCCAAAATAGCCAGCATCATGGGGGATGGGATCGATACTAATGGGAATATTGGGGTTGGCTAAATAATCTGGGTTGAAGGTACCATTCCCAGTGGTAAAGCGATTGTCATCCACTTGAAATTCAACCATCACGGCAAATACTCTTACCGTTCCAACAGATCGGGTCTTTGTTGTGCCTGCGATGGTAGTGCCAGGTTTAGCAGTCAGCTCGTAGGATTGCTGCGCTACCAGGTCAAACGGTTGAAAGGCTAAAATGACAAAAAGTACCGGAAGAAACCACCATGGTTGACTTCTTCCGGTACGTCTGGGATTCAAAATCATGATGGCTTACGCCGATCTTAGATATTTAGCAGCAATGAAAAGCGGATGGTATTTGCCAATGGTGCATCTTTCTGAGCGATCACATAGCTGAAATCAACTCCAAACATATTGTACCGCAGGCCGGCTCCAACGGTCATATACTGTCGGTCGCCATTTTGTGGAGATTCATAATAATATCCACCGCGCAAGGCAAATTTCTGATCATACCAGTACTCAGCCCCAAATCCAAACATAAGTTGTTCTGACAGGGGAACATCAACAAACTTCGTGCCATTATTGTAGGTGTAGGTATCCCAAGATTTGAACAGTGCCTCAGCAAAATTCATCGTATTGCCTGATGTATCGCTTCTGGCCATGATTTTAGACACATCGGCAGTAATCGTAAAGGTATTGAACCCTTCAGCATCCAGATCTGTCTTATACGCCAAACCGGTTCTGAGTAGGGTAGGAAGCGGATCTTTTTGTGCTTCATCGGAATATTGGATACCAGGGCCAATATTCGATAAGTTAAAACCTGCTCTCAATTGAGCATTTCGACCCATTATTTCTTTTTCAGTTGTCTGATATAGAACACCAATATCAGCTCCTACTGTCGTGCCTTTACTGGCTTGTTGTCCACCCACTTCAATTGCAGGAGCTAAATTTGAGTAAATGAAGCGCAGACCAGTTCCCAAAGATAGATTATCATTCAAAGCCACGCCATAGGATGCACCAACAGTAATGTCGTAACTGCGGAATGTACCCAAAACATCCCCTTTTTCGTTGGTTCTTGTTTGTTCGCCTAAATTAAGGAAGGTAACATGGCCACCAACAGTACCAATACCATCGATATGATGGGTTCCGACGACATAATCATAAAATAAGTCGGTGTTGAATGAGGGGAGCCAGTTTGAGTGTGTAATGGAGAACTGGGTACCCTTTTGAAATCCCAATCCAGCGGGATTCCAAAAAATAGCAGCGGCATTATCGGCGATGGCAGCACCCGCATTACCCATGCCCGCTGCTCTGGAATCAGGTTCTATCTGTAAAAAAGGAACACCAGTGATACCAACTTGAGCAAATACTGACCTAACTGGAGTTAGTATTACGATTAATGTTATAATGAATGATGCGAGAACTGATTTCATATGATAGATTTGATTTACGTATGCTTGGAAAAGATATTAAAAAAAAGACTCAGACAGGCATTATCGGATGATGACCAATTTCTCAAGGACATCCTTGGATCTTCTTCCTTTGCTCGTCTCTGCGGTTACCTTTAAGACATAGATATAGGTACCGGTAGCTAAACGATCATTGTCGTTATCGAAACCCAGCCACTCAAGACTCCCCTGAGCGGTCGGGAACACTCTGCTCTCTTCTAGTTGAGCAACCGGTCGACCCGAAAGCGTGTACACACGAAGGCTAATATCTAACTGATTTCCAGGTTGATTATGCTCAAATAGAAATCTGGTTGTTTGATGCATTGGATTAGGATAGTTGTACACGTTACTAATCACTATATCATCAGAATTTGCGACTTTAAAGGTGATTTTTTCTTCAGAGGGGTTGTTAAACACATCCCAAGCCCGGATTGTGAGGGTATATTCTCCCTCGGTAAACCCATCCAGAGGGAATTCTATTTTCCCTTTTCGATAATCATCAAGATCAGTTTGGAAGAAATTATTCAGCACAAAACTACGCTCTGGCGTCGTATTTAAGGTGGCAATAATTTCGTGTCCGACGCCCAAGCCAGTAGCGTTAATACCTGTCTCATCATTTAGCTCAACAATAAGCATAGGGTTACTACCAACCATTGAACCATCGACAAAATCGGGCGCGTCAAGGTAAGCGTTAATGTTGGGCCCTTTATTGTCATTGCTTACTGAACCATTAAGGCCATTGAAGACAAGGGTAGAAAATGAACCAACGGCATCATTACTTCCCGATTGTCCATAGACTAGAATTCTACCACGGTTGTTGGTGTAAGAGATATCTTTGGGGACGACGAAATTGGCAGTGTATCTGCCATTACGCACGGAAACTCTGCCACTAAACAATAAATCGTTCTGCTCCCGATAACTACAATTTCTCATAAAGCAAGGAGCAGATTGCATCCATTCGCGTTGCGGAAGTTGCACTACCCGGATGCCATCATACACTTTAACATTCAACTCCCCGCTAAAACTGGTGTTTACTTGACCAGAACCATCAACAACTATCCCTTCTACATTTACTTTATCAAGTGCTTTTAGTGTAATGAGTTGTCCAGATTCAATAGGTTGCCCTTGAATTTTTTCGAAATCCGCACGCTGACGTGGTAAGCCAATACGCATGGCGGGGTCACCCAAGAGTACAAACTTACGCGTGTTGAAACTTCCACCGAGATTGTTTTGCGTTACATTCTTGGTTCGGTTCATAATATCACCCAGACGATAGGGCATGCCTTCAGCATCTCTTTCCGTCATAAAACCGGTTAAACGTCGGTTTAATCCAAAATTAACGGTATTCGGATTATCGCTGGTGTATACAACTCTGGTGGTGGTGAAAGATGCAATACTTCCACCTTCTGGCCATAACATTGTTTTTTCCGCTCCTGATTGATCCGTGTGATCATCAAAGCGACCAAATGAACATGTTGCTGTAACAAATATGCTCAGACGATCACGGTTAAACAAACGGCTGATGTCAGACGATTGAAAGATGCGGGTGTCACTTAATGTTTGCTCTGATCCGTGCCCGGAGTAGTTTATAACCAGGGAGCCATCATTGAAGCTATTGACAAAATCTCTGTTAGCCAGCGGGCGAAATCGTGCCCCGGAGGTGCTCTCTACCGGGTAGTTCATTTCATAGATTTTTTTCAGTCGAACTCCACTCACATCACGGTCAATAAACTCAGCTGTTGAATCTGCATTTAGAATATGTAAATCACGGTTGCTAAACTCATTTGGAAAATCATCATCAGCTGCAAATGTGAATAATGTTCTCCAATCCCCAAACGTTTTAGGATCCTCATAGGTTTTGAGTTTTCTAACTAGAATATTCGCCTCAGAAACGGTATTAAATGGTAAGCGACCGATTCCCATGTCGACTAATTCGTTTACGGAACCTGATGACCATAGCCCTTCATTGGTATCCAGTAAACCAAAGAAATCATCGCTTCCAAACGAATTTGCCCTGTCATATGAATCCCTGGATTGATAGGTGAAGACATGATTTTTTTCCGTTGTATTTGATCCATATATGCCTCTGAAATCGTGCGTTGTGTTACCAAACATCAGCAGGTATTGCGGCATCAAAGACTTGTCTGTACCAGCTTTTACATAAAGATGACGTAAAAAATCACGTATCGCTACCACATCCGGAACCCCCGCACTATATTCGTTAAACAGTTCTCCCTGGCTAACGATAAGTGGCCTCAAGCCATCATTTGCTTGCCTAAATGATGCCAACTCCTGCGCTGGTGCCCGAAACGATGGATCATCAGGAATGACAATTATGTAGTTAGGATGATTTGCGATCGCCTGTACATTTTGATTAGCAACTAAGCTCGCGGTGCCAGGTGTCAGAAAGGTGGAAAATGCTGCCAGTCTGGAACCAATTTTATAGCGAGCAACCACATCCCAATTCGAACCTGAAGCTGTAACCCCATATCGAATGGGTTCCTGAGGGTTGCTTACATCTAAAACGATGGGACTAGTACTAAAACCCCTCATTCTATAGGTAACCCACTGAGAGTTATTTAACAGATATGGTGCATGTATCCATAATCTGCCCCCAACGGCGACCAAATTACGCTGTATATAAATTCTGGAGTAATCCAGGAATCCTGTAGCTTCTGAGGGTGTAACGGAACTATATCGACTCGTTAAACGCAATCTTCCACTCGTTAAAACGGGATTATTGATCGTCAGCAATTGATCCATGGCATACCCGTAACTACCATCTTCACTATTGTAATCAAACCCTAAGCCTGGTAATGAAGTGACTCCAATAGAGCGGCTGTCTAAAAAAGACTCAAATTGAGCATTTCCTCTATTTCTTGTACCAAATCGGGTGTCTACTAAAATCGGAGTGCCTGCTACATACTCCGTGATCACAGAATCCATCAGTGTTAGGGTGTTCCCAAAACTTTCGGCTGTGACCCGTTCACCCAACCATTCAGCTCCAGAGCGCATCTCGGCAGCAATTTTGTTCTTTTCTTCCTCTTTGAATAAGAGGTCTGTATGCCAATTGATCAATTCCGTAGGTGTTCCCACAGGGCTTAATTCCATCCTTAATCCATTTTGTGTCCCTAGCGTAATAAACACGTAGGTTACAGAAGCGTACAGATGTGTCTCATGGGCAAAGCGGTTGGTCATTGTATTGAAAAAGACCCTTTGTGGTCCCTCAGCATAAAAGAATACCTGATCATCCGTATCAAATCGTCCATCTGCTTCCCCATTCACAATAATGGGTAATTGACGTATCTGCGGGCGGGGATCACTATTGCGTTGAGGTAACATTTTGAAATCGCCAGCCCAAATCTGCAGTCTACGGGGATCCAAATTAGCGACATTGAGCCCGGTCAAACTTGCTAAATAACTTCGATCTAATCGATAGATACCACTTCTTGAGATGGGGATCTTGTACCAAATCCCACTTGCAAGGACACTTTGATTCGAAAATGTGCTGACTTCAGGAAGCCTATCTTGCTGAATGGTTTTGTACACTCTAAAACGTAGCTGTTCAACCACCTGATAGGCATTTTCACGACCAGGAATCGGTCTGGTAATATTTATTTTAAGCGCAGCGTGTGCCTCTTTTTGATAAAATCCCTCATTATACGTTTCAAAGAGGGGTTGATCGAGCGCAACAGAACCTGCTTGCTTCGTGAAGGTATCTGAGGTATCTGAATCGAACTGCACGATTTGATATCGCACATCAAGTAGTCGGTATGATGCCTCTGCTCGAGTAAATGGAATCAAAAGTTCCTGAACAGGAACCCTATTTAGGCGCGGGTTCTCTAGTCTGTAGTCAATAAATTCAGCGGTTTCCGACTCTGTTATTATTCGTTGTGCACGTGCATCTGGGCTCGTTATGAGCATACCACCGGTAGTTACAACGACTAGCAGAAGTAGCCTAAGGAAGATCTTAGAGCTGTTCGAACTAAAAAAGCGGTAAAAGTGCATCCTCTAAAGGAATGGTTCTTAGGTTTTGTAACGCTTTACAATAAGGTAGAGAATTAATGATAATGTGAAGATACAACTACATTGTCTGATGCCAAAACCAGGACGCATATATTACAAGAATAAGCTCTGGAAGCTCACAACCTGTGTGAAACGTCCGTAGTTATCAAATCGTATATAGTATCCTAAAATTAGGATAATAACTCAATGACCATGGCAGAAGCGCCACCACCACCATTACAGATACCGGCACATCCATAGCGTCCACCCGTAGCACGCAGGGCATTGATCAATGTGCCAATGATTCTATTTCCTGAAGCTCCGATAGGGTGACCAATACTAACAGCTCCTCCCCAAATATTAACCTTTGCTGGATCAAGCTCGAGTAACTGGTTGTTGGCGATACATACGACGGAGAAGGCCTCATTGATCTCGAACAGATCGATATCCTTCAAGGTAAGTCCTGCCCTAGATACCGCCAAACGTACTGCATCATTTGGTGCAATCGTAAACCATTCTGGTGCTTTTGCTGCACTAGCTTGCGAAATAATACGAGCCAGTGGTCTGAGGCCTAACACTTTGGTACGCTCTTCACTGGCTAACAAAACGGCAGAGGCCCCATCGTTTAAGGTACTTGCATTTGCTGCAGTAACTGTTCCCTCTTTTTCAAAGACGGGTTTGAGCGTGGTCATTTTTTCAAAATTAACTTTATCGATCTCCTCATCGTGAAGCACCTCAGTGACATTACCTTTGCGATCCCGAACATGTACTTTGGTGATTTCACGGGCTAAATGACCCTCGTCACGGGCTTTCATGGCGCGTTTATATGATTCAATAGCATATGCATCCTGCGTCTCACGAGAAATGTTTTGTTCACGGGCACATAATTCAGCAGCACTACCCATATGATAGTTGTTGTACACATCCCAAAGGCCATCTTTAATAATACCATCAAGAACCTCACTATGCCCGAGTCGACCACCATTTCGGAAGGCAGGTAAATAATAGGGTACATTACTCATGCTCTCCATACCGCCAGCGATCATCATATCTACCTCTCCAGTTTGAATTTGCCCATTGGCGACCATCACGGCTTTCATGCCGGATGCGCATACTTTATTGATCGTCGTGGCAGGGGTTTTCTGATGTAAGCCAGCCTTGAGCGTGGCCTGACGTGCAGGCGCCTGACCTATTCCTGCGCTGAGTACATTGCCCATAATCACCTCGTCTACATGATTTGGGTCGATAGAATTTCGTTTTACCAGTGATGCGATCACGGCAGCTCCCAATTCAGGAGCAGTTAAAGAAGCTAATGCTCCACCAAAAGAACCAATGGGTGTACGTATTGTGTCGATGATGAATGTCGTTTTCATGCTCATTTGATGATAGGTTTATAACTCTGACTCGTCACGCCAACGTAGTAGCTTCCAAGCTTGAGTGCTATCGGCGCGAGTTAGTAAAAAATTGGCGGATCCGTCAGTTCGAATAATATCGTTGGAGCTAATTACCACCAGTAAATTGAAACGCCGAATAATTTGCGCTTGTGTCTTTTCCGGATTCATAGCTTGCAAGACAATATTATTCCATTGTAACTGAATATCCTGGCTCTGGATGAATAAATTGTAGGTACTGTTCATCTCCTCGGCTCTCGACCACGTCACATCGATATTACGGTCAAAATCCCTAAATATAAAGCTAAAAGACGGGTCAATAAGTGGTCCGTAAAGGGTAGTATCCCTAAATTGATACGCGTTTTGAAAGCGTGTGTAAAAACCATCAATTTTTCTGGGATCCCCCAACAGCTCTTCGAATATATCGGACTCGTCAACCCTAGGAGCAAAGGGATTGATACAGCCGTTCACTGTGATGATGCATACGATCACGACCATGATCAAACGGCTTCTTTTCATTTCAGACCTTATCTAAAGCCATTTCCAGGTCTTCAACCAGGTCGGTGACGTCTTCGATACCAACGCTGATGCGAATAAGTGAGTCATTGAGTCCACTAGCCCTGCGAATATCTTGTGGAATCGAGGCATGAGTCATCGATACAGGATGGCTTATTAAGGATTCTACACCACCTAGGCTTTCGGCTAATGTGAAATAACGTGTTGAGCTCATCAGGGTGTGAGCTGTACTCACACGATCATCGTTGAGGGTAAAGGAGAGCATCGCTCCAAAGTCTTCCATTTGGCGAGCGGCTAACTCATGTTGGGGATGAGATTTAAGACCAGGATAGCGGACATGAGCGACTTTTGGATGATCAACCAGGAAATGGGCGATGTCGCGTGCGTTTTTACAGGCACGCTCTACGCGAAGTGATAATGTTTTGATTCCTCTAAGGGTCAAATAAGCATCCATTGGACCCGGTACAGCGCCAGTAGCTTTCACCTGAAAGCGAATATTTTCCATTATTTCGCGATTCGAGCTGGCCACAGCTCCGCCAATCACATCGGAATGGCCGCCTAGATATTTGGTGGTCGAGTGGACAACCGCATCAGCTCCAAGTAAAAGTGGCTTTTGCAGGGCTGGGGATGCAAAGGTGTTATCGACAATCGAAAAAATACCAAATTCAGTTGCAAGAGAACTCAATTGCTGGATATCCACAATATTTAAAAGCGGATTTGTAGGTGTTTCTATCCAAAGGAGCCTTGTCTGAGGTTTGACGGCTTGTTCAACCTCAGTGATTCGGGTCATGGGGATACCTCTCCTGCCTGATCTTCGAGGAAG
>CAZXGO010000043.1:0-8296 GCA_964640035.1 uncultured Chitinophagales bacterium | reverse complement strand
CGGGTCATATCTACAAAGCTGAACTCAATCCCAAAATGTCCAAACACTTGGGTAAATAATCGGTAGGTGCCACCATATAGGTCATTGGAGGCAATAACATGATCCCCAGGACGCAGCATTTTCATAATGGCATCCATGGCAGCTAGCCCACTTGCAAAAGCCGCGCATTCCTCTGCCTCTTCAATTCCAGCGATCATCAATTCGAGAGCTGTCCGTGTTGGATTATTAACCCGTGCATACTCGTATCCCTGATGCACACCTGGCGACTGCTGAACATAGGTCGATGTTTGGAAAATGGGTGGCATTACAGCACCACTGGTGGCTTCCGGATGCTGGCCGGCGTGGATGACTTTGGTGTTAAAACGCATGGCTTTTGTCAAATAATTACAACCCAGGAGGGTACTGTTTCGTCAAGAAGCAACTACGAAATCAAGGTACGAAAAATCGCTTTTTAGTGGATATATAAAATAAAAAAGGCCCGGATTGATTATCCGGGCCTTTACCTGACTAAGGTCAATAAATTTATTGTTGCTCAGCTTTTTGCATGGCTTCCTGAGCTTTTTCTGTCATACCAAGACGTATGTACACTCTCGAGAGCGTTGCCCAGGCGTCACGATTGTCTGGGGTAAGCTGTGTCGCTTTCTCCATGTACGGAAGAGCCAATCGCCAGATAGCACGAGCCTGTTCTTGTAGTTTATCGGCTTCTGCCAGGTCAGCCTGCTCATTTCCCTGATTGAACACGACATTGGCCTTAACGTCATAAATACTACCAAGGAGGTTGTAGTATTTTGCTTCTTCAGGCTGTAATTCGGTTGCCTTCGTTAGTTGCTCGATGACAACATTGCCCAAAGCATCAATTTCTTCACCAATTTCAGTATTCGATTTACCTAGTTCCTGGAGTTCTTTGTCAATGTCAGCAAGACGTTTCGTATTAGCTGCACTTGTCGCTTTGCGGGCTGTTTCTCTGTACTCAGAACGCAAGTCGAAAGCCACAGTGTAGTTGTCATTTAGTTTTGAAATCTCACTGTTAATCGCTTCAAACAATAGCGTTGAATAGATGTAACGGTACTCCGCATTATCAGGTTCAAAACCAACAAGCTCACTCATCGTTTCGGCGGCTTTGTCATAATTGGCCTGACTTAAATAGGTGTTAGCAACTTCAACTTTGACATCTTTGTTACCAGGGAATCTTGAAACGGCCAGTTCCATCGTCGCCATAAGCTCTTCTGATTGTTTTGCCTCACGCTGGAATTGCATCAGGCGAACATAATCTTCAGCTTTTGGGTCAGCATTAGGATTCTCAATGGTCGTTTTCATCTGATTGGCCGCATTACTTAAATCGCCCGACAAGAAATAGATTTCAGCAAGTGCGCGTGAAGAAAGAACGCTATCAGGGTACACAGCGATGGCATTCTTCATGTGGGAAATCGAACGAGCAAATTCATTCTCGGAGATAGTATCCTTGCTCACATAGTTCACGCTAGTGGCATGTTCTAATCGCCAGGCATTTTCCCGTACTTCATCAATTTGGAAGTTGAAAAGCATCATCTTTGGGTCTGTACTTGCATCAATGATCTCTTGAGCTTTGCCCAAAGCTTCGTTCATAGCAGTATAATCGTCACGACGTGCATCAACGTCGTTATTACTGGAAGCACGACTACTTAAGGCACGCGCTTTCCAGATATATGCCTCATGGTTGCCAGGATTGTTGGCGATGGCTCGGTCAGCAGAGGCAATAGCTGCCGAATAGTCTTTATTGCGGATATTCAGCTTGGCTGATTCAATATTTGGATCGCCACCACTACAAGCTTGAAATACTATCGCGATAAGTAGTGTCGCAACGAAACGTAGACGAAAGGTATTCATAAGAAACGATGGTAGAATTATGGGATGGGTTTATGACAGAATATAATCTGATACCCTTATATGATGGCAATATATCCTCATATTTGGTAGAATAGCAATAAGGAATCCCTAAGGTTCTTTTCGAGTCTGCTTTAGATGGTTGTTTTATTCCGTATTTTTGGATTCTGTCAAAAAGCAGCCTCATTAACCCTATGGAAGTTTAAAACTTTGACTGGCAAGGATATTCATCTTAAAGGAAGTTCTGGTAAATTACCTGCATTGGTGATGCTCCATGGGCTTTTTGGAAGTCTTAGTAATTTTGAACCCATTATCCCTCTTATAACCAGGGAAGTTGATCTTTGGATTCCAGAGATCCCTCTTTATGAGTCTACCAACGGCGAAAATGCCATCCATGACCTAACAAAATGGTTGGAACAATGGCTGGAAGAAAACCAGCTTCAATCAGTTTTGCTCGTCGGTAATAGCCTGGGCGGACACATTGCGCTGGATTATGCCAGACATGGGAAGAACAAGCTCAAAGGACTCGTCCTGGTTGGTAGCTCTGGTTTGTTACCAACTGAATTTGGCGATACTCGTCCAAGGCGTTATGACCGTGATTACATCCGTTCAAAAACCAGTGAGGTGTTTTATACCTTACCTGTTCAGGAAACAATGGTGGATGATATCCACACGATTTTGTCAAATCGATCCCAACTCATTCAGTTGGTTCGTTTAGCCAGAGCTTCCAAATACACGTTGATGGATGATTTCTTGCCTCAGATTAATGTTCCAAGCATGATTATTTGGGGTGATCAGGATCGAATTACACCCCCCGAAGTTGCGTTCAAATTCGAATCTCTGTTACCCAATTCCCGATTAGCCTGGATCTCTCAATGTGGGCATGTACCCATGATGGAACAACCAGAAGCTTTCGCCCGTATCCTCAACGAGTTTATATTAAGTGATGTCTTTGATTCTCAACATAAGGTTGTGGAATCGTTCGGCAATTTTCATTCATACGTTAAATCTTCTTCAATACCATGAAACAAGTCGTTCACTCGGATCACGCGCCAAAAGCCCTAGGACCCTACAGTCAAGCTATCAAAGCTAATGGAATGGTTTTTTGTTCCGGACAAGTAGGCTTAGATCCTGCAACTGGTGAATTTGCCGGCGATGACGTTAGCACCCAGTGTAATCAAGTAATGGAAAATTTAAAGGCAGTTTTGCAAGAAGCAGGCTCTGGACTAGATCAGGTTGTGAAAACAAGCATTTTCCTGGCTGATATGGGTGATTTTGGTACGGTAAACGAGATCTACGGATCCTATTTTAGCCAGAACTATCCAGCCCGTGAAACGGTAGCGGTTAAGACTCTTCCTAAAAACGCCCTTGTTGAAATCAGTGTGATCGCCTTGGTCAAATAATGCTAAAGTTTGCTACAAACAGCGTTGTTTTATCGGCCTATGTAACATGAACGTCTAGCACCACATTCGTACCTTTAAGCACGGTGTGTAGTTGATCGCCTTTGTGTAATTTTCCAACCCCTTCGGGTGTGCCGGTGAAGATGAGATCTCCAGGATTCAACGTAAAAATGCCCGACAAATAATGAATCAGGAAGGGGATAGGGAAGAGCATATGTGAGGTTTGACCGTGTTGACGGTGTTCACCATTTATTTCAAGGGTGTATTCAATATGATCAGGATCCGGAAGCGCATCTCGGTCTGTAAAGTCTGATAAAGGCGCAAAGGTGTCAAAACCTTTCGCAACGGACCATGGTAGGGATTTGTCTTTGGCGATTTGCTGCAGGTCTCGGGCTGTCACATCAATTCCAAGGCCATAACCGGCAACATAGTCCAACGCCTCTTCTATTGGTATGTTTTTACCCGTTTTGCCTATGGCTACCACTAATTCAGCCTCATAATGTACATCCTGGCTTTGAGGAGGTATCACTATTGCTGCACCATTAGGAACAACCGATGACGCTGGTTTGATGAATACAACTGGTTCGCCGGGAACGGGATTATTTAACTCGCGAGCATGAGCTGCATAGTTGCGTCCAATACAGAAAATGGTGTTGATCGTCAGGTTTAGAGGCAGTTTTGGTGACATGGGCAATGGTGTCATTATGAAATTCGGAATATAGGCACAAAAAAAAGCCCCTGTCGAATCACGAAGGGGCTTTTTACAAATCTTAGCAAGGCTTATGCAACGTCGATGTGAACGTATTTGCGGGCATTACGTCCATTGCTGTAACGGACAGTGCCGTCAGCGATGGCGAACAGGGTGTCGTCAGAACCGATGCCTACATTGCGGCCAGGATGAAATTTTGTTCCGCGCTGGCGTACCAGAATGTTGCCGGCGATCACAGACTCGCCGCCGAACTTCTTAACACCCAGGCGTTTGCTTTCTGAATCGCGGCCGTTCTTGGTAGAACCACCGCCTTTTTTGTGTGCCATGGTAGTATCCTTTGATGTGTTAGATTGCGAGTTTGTCGATACGCAAGCGGGTCAGATGCTGGCGATGGCCATTGCTTTTCTGATATCCTTTGCGACGCTTTTTCTTGAAGACGATGATTTTATCGCCTTTGAGGTGCTCGAGTACAGTTGCTTCCACACTCGCACCGGCTACGGTAGGCGTTCCGACTTTTACGTTGCCCTTGGCATCTTTAGCCAATAACACCGTATCAATGGTGAGTTTATCATCTACATTGATGCCATTACGGTCAATGATGATCTCATCCTTTTCGGAAACTTTGTACTGATGCCCACCGATTTTCACGATAGCGTACATATAATTGGTGTCCTAAATGTTAGGATTATGAGTTATAGAACAGCAAAATAAAGAAAAAAAACAGAAATAAAAAGAAGAGGAGAAGGTTGAAGAGTTGAAGAGTTGAAGAGGGTGGAGGGTAAACTACGATGTTGATGTCCTAAGTGATTGTACGAGACTGTACGAGACTGTAAGCGATTGATAACGATTGTACGTGATTGTAATTGATTGAATTTTGCATAATTTTAGCTCATAATACAATCATCAAGTCTATTCCAAATGTCAACTCAAAAGCCACTCCCTCCTTTGCATCAGCAGGCTCTTCGGTACAAAAATTACAAGAGGCTACAACGTGATGGCGGACGCGCATACATCAAAGATTCACAACTAGCTCCCACGATCAAAGAAGCTCACCTCGGTCTTCAAGCGCAACACATCGTTTCTACCGAAATTAAGAAATAAGTCTTATGGCCTACGATATGACCGATTTTAGGGTCGACGTACTCGAAGCATCGAACGCTATCCCTGTTGTTATTGATTTTTGGGCGGAATGGTGTGGTCCTTACCGTGTCTTGGGTCCTGTGTTAGAAAAATTGGCATCACAAGCTCAAGGCAAGTGGAAGCTGGTAAAAATTAATACCGAGGAGCATCCACAGATCGCTGCCCAGTTTCAGATTCGTAGTATTCCCGCAGTAAAAATGGTTCATAATGGAGCCATTATCGCTGAATTTGTCGGTGCCTTACCCGAAGCTCAAATAAAAAGTTGGCTTGATCAACATATTCCGGGTAACCATGAACAGGCAATACTTGAAGAACGCATAGATCAGCTCATAGCAGAGGGTAACCGGGTAGCAGCCCGAGACATGTTGGCCGAACTATTTGCATCCAATCCAAATTCGAAAGAAATGGCCGCAAAACTAGCTATGTTGGCCTTGCCCGATCGAATAGAGGATGCTAGATCGCTGTTATCCATCTTTAAAGACGATGCTTCGTTCGAAATCGAACGCGATACCATCCTCTTTTACGAATATATTCGCAGTATGCCCGATAACAGCTCGTTCACTGGAAATCCACACGCTGTATCATTTTATATCAATGGCTGCACAGCAATGCGTGAAGGTAAGCACGAAGCGGCATTAGAGCAGTTTATAGAAAGTATGATGCGTGACCGAACGGTTGATGAAGATGGTGCCCGTCGGGCATGTATTGCCATTTTTAGTATGCTAGGTGACTCACACGAAACAACGAAAGCCTGGCGCAGGCGTTTTTCAATGGCTTTGTACTGAGTTTAGTTGACTTTAAAAAGACCATTTCGGTTTACATGTCCAACATACTTGCCGATAACCTGTACCTCTTCGAAAATATCCGGCTCGATGTGTATATCATCGAACTCCTCGTTGGCAGGCTCCAAACGTAAGCCATTACGGTCGAAAAAAACTTTCTTAAGACTGGTTTCGCCATTGTAGAGCACTGCACCAACATCACCATCACGCAGATCGTCATCCGCTAGAAGGACAAAGTCACCGTCATAGATGCCGGCATCTTTCATCGACATCCCTGATACGCGTAAGGCAAACATTTTGTTTAAGCCAGGAAAGATCGATTCTAATGTGATATGACCAAGGTTTGCTTCAACGGCCTCTTGTAGATAACCCGCAGCTATCAATCCGCGAATGGGTATCCCTGTTTGCTGCTCATCGTCAACAGTATGTTGATCAGCGATTTCGTATTCGGTGTCACCTCGTTTAACTAAATATCCTTTTTTGATTAGGGATTTAATGTTCTGGGTCACGCTATTGGGCGATTTAAAATCAAGGTGCTCAGCGATCTCTCGATAGGTAGGCCAGATTCCATGCTCGCGCTTGAAATCACGTATGAAGTGATAAAATTCCAACTGCTTTTTTGTAAGTTGCTTGGTATCCATTTCGAATCCCTTCAATTCTTCAGGCAAAACATACTGTGTGATATATGTGTGAAATAATAACTCTTAAAAATCAAAACACCAAGTCTTTGACCCAAAAAGACACATATTTTATACATATTCATCTCCTCCTCCTCCTTTTTAGCCTTTTTAGTGCAGCATGTTCGATTCCAAAGGGAACTCCTGTGGCGTATTCTGACGACTTTATTGCTGTGCACGAGGCTGTAACCCAAAGGGATGGTCTTCGTCTACTCACCCTCACTCAGAGTAGTGATAGCCTGGCTCGGGCAGCTGCCTGGCGAGCGCTGGCATCCACCCCATCCGCACCCACCGACTCAGTGTTACGCCTCGCTCTTACGGATGGTTCCGAACTGGCTTGGTTCTCTTTGTCCACCCGTCAACTCGAAGCAGACCAGCTTCGTGTTCTTGAGGCCGTTGCCTTCGATCGGAAATTTCCTGCCGGACTCATTCGCACTCTGGGTTTGCAGGGCGATGCCCAAACCCTTCAACTCATGGATACCTGGTCTGGCAGTATTGAACCTGGCCACCCAATGGAGCCGGAGTTCGCTTTGGCTATGAGTTTTCTGCAGATCAGAAGGGTTCAGCCTGAACCCATGCTTACACGCCTTATTCAACGCGCTTGTCTTTCATCGAATCCCGATGCCGCCCGAAACTGGCTATATGCAACATATCGATCTGCAGCCATGGTTCTCGAGCCGATTGCTGCAGAAGAACTCATATCTAATCTTGGTTCTTGCATTGCCGCTAAAGATCCTGTAGTTCGACGCTACCTGGCGCGTACACTGGCAAAATCAGCTCGTAGGGAAGCCTTAGATCTGTATCCCGCTCCTGAAATACCTACGCTTGATGTAGGATCGGCCGTAGATATCGTTCGCATGTTGCCCTACTACAAAGAGGCACTCCCTCAAGAGCATATTCAGACCCTATTGCAACATCCTAATCCTGTTGTGGTCACCGCTCTCTTGGAGTTACTTGCTGATGATGCCTACATCCCTTATCCAGGACTAAAAGATCAGATCGAACAAGTGCTCGAAACAACTAAAAAAAGTGATCCTCGCCTGTATATCAAAGCTAACTGGACGCTTTTAACGATGCCTGCTGCTGATTACAGCATCGATCAAGAAAGCTTGCGAAAGGTTGCCCTCGCAAATCCATACTGGACTGCCGAGGCCCTGATGGTTTTGACCCATGGAAAGAAGGTGAGCGAAGTTCTTAACGAACTTAAGCCCTATATGAACTCGAGTGAGCATCTTCACCGGATGGCTGCCGCGTCGGTGCTGAATGCTCAAGCAAGACGTAGTTTGCTTGATTCGGAAATGGTCAATGATATTCCAGGTATTCGGGACGCAATCTGGGAAATGCTTTCCAGCCCCAACCGAAGCATTGCCTATACCCTATTCCCGAGTTTACGCTTGCCTGCATTCAGAACTCCAGATGATAACACAAGAACACTTGCACTCCTCAATGAATATCGTCTGCCTGAAGATGTTGAAGTCTATCAGGCAATCATTCCGTCTTTACTTCAAGATCTCGGTGTATCCGCTGTACCTCTTGCCGATTCCCTGGCTTCATACGGCGTCACCGCTCTAAACCGTATGATACGTGATGCTGTCTCTGATTCAGTGAGAGTACGTATAGATCAATCCTCATCACCAACACTACTCCAGGGGCCGGATTGGTCCATTTTACGCAAACTCGGTACAAAACCGACCTTCCAACTGGAGACCGAACTTGGACTGATTG
>CAZXGO010000042.1:6483-19224 GCA_964640035.1 uncultured Chitinophagales bacterium | reverse complement strand
AACATCACCGGGCGCGAGATCATCGAGTGTTAACTGCTCGAAACGAGCGACGATCCTCTTCTCGATTTCATGAATTCGATAGGCCTTGAAGGTCATGACGTATTTCCCTGGGCGACGGTTTATTTGGCTGCGGGGTTTCGCGCTAGCCAAGCGATGAGTCCATCGACATTTAAACCGATGTCTAGGCTCAATAATTCATCGATCATCTGAGCGCTCATCGTACAACCGTGAGCCTCGAGTTCGATCAAAAGTATCCTGCGGATTCGCTGCAAGAGTCGAGCGCGAAGGTCGTCTTTGCCAACCGACGTATCGGCTGCTTCGTCCTTCGCGGCAGAGGCAAAAGCGCGGGTCATGCGCTCGAGGGCCACGGCAAGGCGTGGCAGATCTCTCACCTCACCGTAATGCGTGAAGTAGGCCGCTCGCGGCTGCAACGCCAGTATCCGATGGATCGAATCGATCAACTGATCGGGATCGAACTGTGTCGGTGTCGTCGTCGGAAACGCAAAAGCACGACCATCGACATCGAACTCTCGATAGGAGAGTCCAAAAGTATCGCCCGTGAAGACTGCCTTGGCATGATGATCAAAGAAAACCTGATGATGCATTGCATGACCCGGTGTATGCAGAATCTCGAAGTCACGACCTGCTAGGGACAAGCGCTGACCGGGCTCAGTTGAGATCACTCGATCGCTGGCGATGGGTACGATCTCGCCATATAGCGTGGCGAAAGCGTCTGCACCGTATACGTCGATGGAAGCATCGACGAGCTTACGTGGATCGATCATGTGCGGGGCTCCCCGCGGATGCAGCACGGCTTTTGCGTTTGGCAAGGCGCGCATCAGTTGACCTGCACCACCCGCATGATCGAGATGCACATGAGTAATGAACACCCAGTCGACCACGTCAGGAGATAAGCCGAGCGACGTCAGTGCGGCAAGTAGTTGCGGTACGGAGCGCGAGGTGCCTGTTTCTACGAAGGCCGCTCGCCCCTCGTGAACCACCAGATGTACAGCATCGAGCATCGGCCGCACGTACTCGGCATCGATGGCGTGGCACCCGAGCTCGGTCTCTTCTGTGCCGTGTCAGACAGCACAGCAGGAACCGTAAGCAACCGCGTCATGACCTCGCCGGATGGCATCACCTGGACAGCGCGCACGGCCGCGGCCAATGTGAACTGGAACTCTGTGGTCTGGTCGCAGGAGCTATCCATATTCTGCGCCGTCTCCACATCGGGCACTGCGAACCGTGTCATGACGTCGCCGGATGGCACTACCTGGACGCTGCGGGCAGGATATCCTGCCGAGAACAATTGGTCATCCGTGTGCTTTGCGCCCGAGCTGTCCCTCTTCTGCTCCGTGGCCAGCAGCGGCACCTCTGGCACCTATGTGATGGCCTCCGCCATAGGTCTGCCGAGCAGCATGAACACTATCCAGGCCTTGCCGAGCCAGGTGACGGTGCTGTCCGCTAGCGGCAATGTGGGCATTGGCACAACCCTTCCCGTGGCCAAGCTTCAAGTAAGTGGTACAAGCTCGTTTATTGGGAGCGTGGGCATTGGCACCACTCTGCCGCGTAGTGGTCTGGATGTGGTGGGTAATATTATCGTGTCGGGGAATGTGGGCGCGGGAACCACGGTGGCGGCTGCTGCCCTCCATGTGGGGGCGGGCACGGCATCCACACCTCCTATTCTCATGACAGCCGGTACCAATCTCACAACCGCCACAGCGGGAGCCATAGAGTACGATGGGACTGTCTTCACTATGACACCTGTGACAAGCACACGGTGCCTCACTGTCAACGAGCAGTTTGTGGTGCTAAACTCGGCCTATACCCTGACAGACCAGACAGGGGCTCAAAAAATATTCAATGCTACAGCAAACGGTGCTGTCACAGCCCCTGTGGGCACGCATCAGTTTGAGCTGTACTTCATGATTACAGGTGTCCAGACATCGTCTAGCAGCGATTTCGGGTTCGGGTTTGGTGGGGCAGCAACCATCAGTGCCCAGGCATGGGAGGCAATCGCCTCCAAGGATACCCAAACAGGCGCCACACCGCGCATAGGGCACTTTACCGCCACTACAACAACGCTGTATGGCACAGCAAACACCGGCGCGGTGTGTATGGCTCTTGTCAAGGGCACCGTGCGCACCACAACTTCGGGCACCCTTATACCTGAGGTGTCCTTCACGGTGACACCTGGGGCATCCGCAACTGTGAGCGCCAACTCATACTTCAAGATTGCCAGCTACAGTGCCTCCGCTACGGGAACCTATGTGGGCAATTGGTCATAACGCCCCCAGCTCGTAAAAGAGCATGTAGGCGTCCTTATTATTTTTTATTGTAGCATGTATGTCATGTACAGGTGAGATACAGATGTCGTCATAGTTGTGCCACGACCCGTCGGGGTTCCTGGCTGTGGCATAGTAGTGCCCTCCGTGTAGCGAGCCCAGATGGTTCCCAATAGAGCACAGCGTGTACTGTCGGTCTATCTGTGCCGGCTTGATGTGGAGGGGAATGTCAATCGCGTCGTGGCGTTTGCGGGTGTCTCCGCTGGCTGTCATCTCAAAGCGACCAAAGGAGCACACCAGCACATCAGGATACATACATATATGCGTGTTCTTGGTGGCGGGGGCACGGCCATGGCAGTGGTCACAGGCACGCTCTGTAATTTGTTCCTCCTTGAACATGCTATCAAACATCCGTGACATGTCCTTCGTCTCATCCCCAGGGTATAGGTCAAGCCCAAGACAGCAGAAGGGCTCATACATCACCGCGTCCTTCTTACATGTCTGGCAGCATATCCGTGTCATTGTCCATCCCTGTACCTGCTGGAGCCAGGGCGACATACAGCGCCCGTTGTGCCCGCTCCAGGCCTTTGCGAACCCTTCGGCGTCCCTTCCGCCCTCTATGCGGGGCGCATCATGTGGTCTGCCTATCTCGCTGTTCATCTTGTCCACAAGCAGCATCCACAGCTCCATCATGTCGTGCTGCTCGCCACGCGGGATGCCACCCAGGCAGCCAAAAATGGCTCTTATGAAGCGGAAAGGCGCCAACGACTTGTTCTCTACCCACATCTCACGGGTGATGCGGGAGAGCTCCATAGACAAGCGGAGCTGTCCCGACCCTGCCTCCCCTCCCTCAGCCCCTCCTTCAGCCCTTGCCTCTTCTGCCATGGAGAGTAGCCATTTTCGCAAGGTTGCGCTGTGCCCCACACACTGAACCAGCGTGTTAATAGAGCATGTGTTGCCAATATTCTGTAAGCCTTCAAGCATTTCAAAAATAAGACGTTTTAAGCTTTATGCCCTTATCAGGCATTCGCTGTGGGCAGAAGATACGACAGGAGAACCTGCGCCTTCTTCTTGCCAATCATGGGGATGTCACCCAGGCATTGGAGGCGCTGCTTGTCGTTCTCCATCGCAGAGAGGGCGCTCAGTAGCCCCAACATGGTAGGGAATTTCTCCACGATGCCTTCTGCTATTTTCACAGAGATGCCAGGAACCTGGCACAGCTGCATGACATAGCAGCTAGCAGGCGTGATATTGTCTCTTTTTTTTACATGGATGTGCTGAAGGTATCCATTGCCACCTGCCCCCGCGCCCCCCGCTACGCCCTCTCCAGCAGCACCAGCAGTAGCACCAGCAAGGAACTTGTCCGGGTCAGCAAGGCACCTCTGTGCTATAGCCCATACCCATGCGGCAGTATCCTCTGTGCTGGCTACAGGCACCACGTGTAGCCCATCGCGTAGCATGGTGTTCACCATCATCCCCGAGAGCACACACGGTTTCACACCAAAGATGGGCTCCTCGGCCTCCAGCAGTCTGGTCATGGAGGGCACACCTTCCATCACATACAGAATATGTTGCTTGGCGGCACCACTTGCCATAAGCCGAGCCTTCTGCTCCCTGTATCGGCCATCCTTTACAGATGCCGCCATGTCATGGCACGTCTTTCTTTCTATCATGATAACCACGCTGTTGCTTACTATCTGGACATCTCCTACATCCAGCTGTTCTATAACCATCCTAATATTGCCCTCTGTGCCCTCACACCTGCTGGCGAGAATGCCCGCCAGCATAGGCTCACGCGTATCCACTTTTATCACGACAGACATTGTTATGGTTTGTTATTTCATCTTTATGTGCTTTCATTTTTTATAGTTTAGTTGTAGATAAGAGAATGTCATCTGGTGAGAAGAGTGATGAATCCTCCAAGAGCAAGGCGCTCCGTATAGCGATGTCTAGTATGATGCTGGGCGATCGTGAGCAGGTGAGAGCGGCTGCTAAGCTTGCCTCTACTAGCAAGGCCTTTAAAAGCGAGCGCATGGACATCAAGAAACAGCCCCCTGCTATCGCTCTTCAGGATATCCATTACAAAAAGCTGAAGTGGGAAACAATGCTAAATGGTTACAACACCCTTTCAAAGAAGCAAGATTATTTCAAAAAAGAACTTATAAAACTTGCTAAGATAGACATGGATATGGACATGGTGGTGGGATTGATTAAAACGTACAGGATAAATAGTCTTAATGTTGACAATGCTGACGAGATTGATGATATGTTCCACATTGTTTTCGGAGAGGTTAAAATTGGCGATAAACTGAAGAATGAAAAAGATGTGATAGCTATCATGGATGCTATGACGGGTGGCAACTACACTGGCGCCTACCTTTACTCGGCTATCATAAATATAGGAGCATTCCCAAGGAACAAGCGCAAAGCGGTGGTAGATCTATTAATAGAAAGGGCAACGCTTAACGCTCGTAAGTCTATTGGTAAAGAATTGGGACCCTACAATCCTGACATAACGGTGGATGAAGCATCTCTAGCCCCTTGGGAAATCTTAAATATACAAGACCCCGAGCTATATAAGAGACTGCTGACAGAACCTAAAACTAAAGTTAAAAAAGTGAAAAATTGATGTCATAAATAATAAATAATAAATAATAAATATAGAAAAGATGTCAACCGCAGATACAAAGAAAATAAAGGAGTTGATGAAGAACATCCGCCCACAGGATGTAGAGAAATGGCTTCAAAATGACACTGTAAATCCTAAGACAGGAAAGGAAATCAAGAAGGATGGCCCCACCTACATGGCCTTTAAGCTGAAGCACGAGCAGCTAACCAGCAAAAAGCAGGCAGCAGAGGCAAAGTTTATAGCCGAGCAGGAGGAGGAGCCCTTGGAGACGCGCGAGGGAGCCATGCGCATTCTTATGCTAAACCAGATAGACAAGGACAAGCTGGTCGCTACAAAGTTGGCTACCGCGAACAAGTCCATGCGGGATTATTACAAAACACTTGTGAAATCCCCATCCACATCATCATCCGTAGCAAAAGCACGTCCTCTAAACCAGAACAATATAGACGAATTCCTAAAGCCCCTTCTTGTTTACAACGATGTGAGCCTGACCATGGACGATGCCGCCAAGAAGCACATGATTAACATCATTAACGACGTTATACTTGAGGCGCGCAATATAGCAAAGAAGGTGAGGGCAAGCCCGAAGAACCGTGAGAAATATGTTCAGTCGCTCCTCATGTACATCCAGAAGCATCCTAATATTTCTCAAAAACTTTATACATCGTATGAAGAGAGAGATTACAGGTCTGTACTAACGGACCTATCTGCTTGGGTGCTGTATTACGCGAAACGGAACCTGTTGAACAGTGATGACACTCTTAAAACGGACTACAAGCCTTTCCTGTTTGAGGCGATACACAAGCGGTACGATATCAACGAGCTCACAGCGCATGTGTTAGCAGCATACGCGCAGGCAAGCGCCAAGGTGGTTCTAAATTCTGCTGTCGGCATGTATTATCGTAATTTTAGCCAAATAACAGAGTCTTTCATGCTGCCCCGAGATAGCTTTGCCTAATACAAATACAAACATCTGTTTTTTTGTGGGTTCCTCATAGTAGAGTGACCCTATGAATAAGGACAAGCACACAGAGGTAAATCCTGCCTCGTGGGTTCCATCAAACCGGGTTGGGCTTCTTCCATGGGTTTATAGAACATTCAATCTGTCGCATTACACTGAGAAGGAGACACCTACCAAGGTGGAATGTGTAGGCGCTCCCGAGAACGAGGACTGCCAGGTGGTACCTAGGAGCACCACACGCTTCTTTCCGCACCAGAGGATTGTGCGCGACCTTATACAGTTGGAGAGCCCTTATCGTGGTCTTCTTCTATTCCACTCGCTTGGCACGGGCAAGTCGGCTACTTCTATTGCTGCTGCGGAGGGCTTCACCAAGCAGCACAGGACGGTTCACATCCTTGTTCCCGCCGCCCTAGAGCAGAACTACCGCGAGGAGATTAAGAAGTATGCCCTGGTTGGCCGTGGTCTCTACAAGAAGTGGACAGAGGTGCGCCTAGATACTACCAAGGAGGCAGACAAGGAGGCCTATACCGCTCTCAAGCGGATACACCGCCTTGGTGCCGACTACTTCAAGACATCTACGGGCAAGTCATGGGTTCCCTTTGTGCCCGCAGGGTTCCCAGAGGCAAATATTGTGCGCCAGGTTGCCTACAAGGACATGACCACCACCGAGCGCAACAAGGTGGACAAGGTCATCGCAAAGCTTATAGACGCCCGATACACGTTCACAAACTACAATGGTCTTACCCTGGACAAGGTGAACAGCATGAGCGCGAAGGATTTTGACAACAGCTTTGTGATTATGGACGAGGCGCACAACTTTATCCGCATGATTGCCAACAAGAGCACGATTGCTCGTAAGCTCTACACCTACCTTACGGATGCCAAGGACATGAAGCTTGTGCTGCTGTCCGGAACACCTATTATCAACCATCCTTACGAGCTCGGCCTGATGCTCAATCTTGTGCGGGGTCCTATCACCAGCTACGAGCTGAACATCCTAAAGGGCTCTAAGCAGCCCGTCATGGCCGAGATAGAGGCCGCCCTAAAGAAGCACGGCGTGTGGAAGCACATAGACAGCGTGGAGATATCCCCTGACATGTCCTCTCTCTACGCCACCTTTATAAGCCCCCCTTATGTGAAGGCAGACGGAGCAGGCACAGCAGGTACAGCAGGTATGATGATACAGCGCTCTAGCACTACAGCTACTAAGCTCATGGACATCCCAAAGATGATAGACCAGGTGCGGGCAGCCCTTTCGCCTAGCATCCGTATCGGCAAGCGCATCAAGGAGACCATGACCAGTGCCATGCCGCCCAAGAGGGATGACTTCAATGCCCTCTTCCTGGATAACAGCGACCCTAACAATCCCCGTGTCATGAACACAGACCTATTTATGAGACGTTCCGCAGGGCTGGTGTCCTATCTGCGCACAGCGGGCGAAGACCTGTTCCCGCGTGTCACGTCGCGCCTAAAGAAGACCATACCGCTCACGAACTATGGCTTTATGCACTACGCCGAGGTGCGCGACAAGGAGATCAAGATGGACGAGCGTCGCCGCAAGAAGCAGGTAGCGATGGGAGCAGCACCCGGCATCATGGACCAGAAGGAGCCCATCGTGTACCGTGCCTTCAGCCGCATGGCCTGTAACTTCACCTTCCCCGAAAAGATAAAGCGTGTCTTCCCTGGCGACATCAAAAAGGTGCTGAAGAGAGAGATATCAGCCGCCGAGGACGTGAACATAGATGAGCAGGTGGAGGAGGAGGGCGGCAAGGTGGACATCTCCGCAAAGGCACAAAAAGAATACGAAGAGCACAAGAAGGGTGTCATGGAGAGGCTCCAAGACCCGTCTACTCGGTATCTTACCATGAAGAACCTGCGCGAGAAGCTGAGCTCCAAGATTGCCACTATTATTGATGACATCCATAATAGCCCCGGTAAGACGCTCGTGTACAGCCAGTTCCGCGAGATTGAGGGCTTGGGTGTGCTGCGTGCTAGCCTTCTCGCCCAGGGCTGGATAGAGCTTGACCTGGAGCGCAAGGGCAACGAGTATGCTATCGTAAATGCCGACCTGGTGCTCAATCCTGTGTACAACGGCCGTCGCTTTGTTGTGTTCTCAGACGACCGCGCCAAGACCGCTGTGCTGATGCGCATCTTCAACGGCCAATACGACGCCCTTCCCGCGACCATCCAGGAGCAGCTCCAGGGGCTTCCTAAGAAGAACCTCTACGGTGAGGTGGCCAACCTTATGATGATTACTGCGGCAGCTACCGAGGGCATCTCGCTGCGCTGCGTGCGCCGTGTGCTGATTATGGAGCCCTTCTGGAACATGGTGCGCATGGACCAGGTCATCGGTCGTGCCGTGCGCGCTGGGAGCCATGCCGAACTGCCCTATGAGGAGAGGACTGTGGATGTTTTCATCTACATGGCCTCGCTTACCGAGGAGCAGCTTAAGAACGACTTCACCCTGCGTACCGTGGACAAGTCGCTGTCCTCTGACGAGAGCATCATGGCCACGGCCGAGCGCAAGAACGGCATCATTGAGCAGTTCCTTAACATGATTAGGTCGTCTGCGATAGACTGCGCCATTCATGCCAAGAAGAACCGGCCCACGGAGAATGGCTTCCAGTGCTACTCGTTCCCCATGAACCTGGAGGACGACGTGTTTGCCTATGTGCCCGACATAGAGCAGGACAAAGCACCCAAGACCATGCGCAACGTAAGGGACAAGACTATCCAGGCACGCGCCGTTATGGTGAAAAACAAGAAGTTTGTGGCTTATGGCGACCCAGCGCGCCTTTATGATTATGATGCCTATATGGATGCCGGCGTGCTCATCCCTGCCGACGCGTAGCCATATATTTGTCCTCCATATTTTTTAGGATTTTGTAGAAGTACTCTACCATGCTCTCCCACCTGTAATGTGTGAGTATCTCAGCGCGTCCCTTGTTGCCGTGCTTGAGCACAAGGGCGGGGTTTGTATAGTACCTCCACATGGCGTCTGCGTAATCCTTCACATCCGCAATCTCGGCAACACCACCGATGCCGTCACGGTTCTTGTCAATATGATAGCTCCACTTGGCCTCCACCGTGATGGAGTTGCCGGCATTGAGGAACTCGCGCATCCCACCAATGTTGGCAGTTACCTGCGGGCATCCCACAGCCAGGTGCTCAAACTGGCAGAGGCCAAAGCCCTCACCCTCGCATGTGTTGAGCCCTATATCGCAGGCATTGTACAGGATGTTGATGTCGCGGTCGCTCATCTGCTGTGGCTTGGACATGAACACAAGGTACTTGCGCGCCTCCTGTACATCCAGGCCGTGCTTGCGTATCTCAAAGTCATATACATCCAGCAGCTCCCAGTAGCCGTCAGGCATGGTGCCAATCATGAGCCTGAGCGGGCGGTGTTTCTTCTCAGGCTTGGTCTTAAGAAGCTCCTGATGGCGCCGTACAAGGTCGGCGAAGGCCATCATCGTGTGGTCCCACCTCTTGCGCGGCTGGTTACGGTTCAGGTTCAGTATCACAAAGGCGTCCTCGGGAAGCTGGTAATAGGCACGGGCGATGGTCTTGGAGATGGGGTAGTACAGGTCCGCATCAAACCCGTGAGGGAAGAAGTACATGGGCATATCCTTACGGACACCAATCTTGCGAGCAACATCCCTCCAGTACGGCGTGAAGGCAATGACCAGGTCAAAGTACTTATTGATAAGGTCAATGTACTGCCACCTCTGGTAGGGATACACCTGATCCATATAGCTCACGAGCAGGAACTTCTTGCGCTCTTGCTCTGTAAACTCCTGTAAGATAGTGGAGGCCAGAGCAGAGGTCACGACGGAGTCATTAAAGATAATGACAATGTCCTGTGGGTTCTTGCGCAGGTACTGCCCTACCTCCTTCTCACCAAAGCCATTGCGCCGGGGCTCCTCGGTGGCCATAGCATCGTGTAGGATAACATCCTTAGGGATGTCATTGCGCTGGTCAGAGCCTTGTGTCTGGTTGTAGTTCTGGAACCCGTAGATAGTGAGCCTGATGTCTTTTTTAAGCCCAAGGTACTTGGATATATAGTACACCACACGGCTGTAGCCATTGGACTGACCAATTGGGTATGTGCCACAGAACATCACGCGCAACCTTTTGTCATCTCCCCTGTCTTCTGTCTTGGCTTCTGTGTTTGTGACCGTGACTTCAACCGTTTTAGAATTGCCACTGACGGTCTCAATGTTGTTAATCTTTAGGGTGCCAAGTTTCTCCGTGGGTGCTCCAACACCCTGACGCCCCAGCGTAGCAGTGACACGCCCTGTGTCCTCATCACCGAAGTTCTCTGTTTTCGCAAATACACCAAGAATGGACATTCAATAAAATCAAAAATCCAAATGTCCAAAAATGAACGAGCTTGTAATGTCATAATAGGATATACTTAAGCCCTTACTAAGCAATCTGCTGGCCATAATAGCCGAGGGCGCTCTTAGCCGCCATGTTCTCCGCATCTTTTTTGGAGGCACCAGACGCCTTGCCGAGCACAGAGCCAGTCTTGTTTTTTACGCAGTACTCAAACACCTTCTGGTTGTTGCGCACCGTAACGCCCACCTCACAGAACCTTGGGGCATCCTGGAGGGTGTGCTGCATGTAGCGCACCAGCATGTCCTTGTAGTTCGTCTTAGACTGGATGAGCTCCGCAAAGTCCAGGTGTGTCTCCAGGATGTGGACAATCCACTGCTCCGCGATGTGGTACCCTGAGCCGGTAAGGGGGCCGTCCCGCAGCGACACATGCCCAGGGAGTGTGACCTCGTCCTCGGCACGCTGGAAGTCCATGTAGATAGCCCCGATAAAGGCTTCAAATATGTCCTCCATAATTTTGTAATTGTTGCGCCCTGATACGTCCTCTACTTGCTTGGAAATGATGGCAAATCGTGGGAATCCCACAATCCCTGCTAGGTGCCCAAGCATCTTGCCGTTTACAATCTTGGTGCGCATCTTGGACAGGAAGCCCTCGTTCTGGTCAGGGTATCTATCAAATAGGTACCTGGCAACCACCATGCCGAGGATAGCATCCCCCAGGAACTCCATGCGCTCATAGCTCATCTCCTGTAGCGGCAGGCAGTCGTTGGGGCACCGCTCATTGCCCGTTTCAAAGTCGGTGTTTTTCATAGTACAGTAGGACCTGTGAACAAAGGCATTCCGGTACAGGTTGATGTTGTGAAATGGCACCCCTTCCAGCCCATTCTTGTCAAGGAGCCCGCGCAGGTCATCCTCGGTCAGCAGGAAGTTGTTTGGATTGTAGGGCAGCTCCTCTGTCTTGACCTCCTGTGTCTTGTTGTGGAGGTTCTGTATGCGGTTCATTATAGCACTGACTGTCACTATGTCCGCTCTTGTATTACTCTATGCTGTACCGATTTAAGCCATTATCATTTTTTTAATTACAGTACATGATGGCAGCAAAAACAATCTCGCAACGGATTGAAGAAATGAAAACAATATATACCGAGCTAGAGAAGCTAGGTCTTGGTTCACAGTTTGATGAGATACATGAGTTCCAGAAGATATGTAACCAGTATGTTCGCACGGGTGATGGTGTCTCAGGCTCTATCAACCTGCCCTTTCTAGGACGCAAGCTGGTGTACAATTTTCCCGCCTCGTCCTATCACAAGTGTGTTGCCTGCCTTAAAGCAGTCTAGATGTCAAGCATCAAAGGTTAAACTTCTTCATCATTACAGTAGTGTCCCAGCCATCTTCTAGGAAAGCCAACTCACGGTCTTTTTCCTCTTCCTGCTCTGCCTTCAGCTTGCCGAGCTCGTCGTGTAGAGCAGCTGACAGCTCCTCTAACACATCCAGCTCATATATGGTATCAAAATGGAAGGGCCCTTTTACAAGCATGTTGTGGCGTGCCTGCTGTCGGCGCATACAGAGATGGACGCGTAGCACTCTCACACGTTCAAGACGGGTTCTAAGAGCCTTGGTCACCATGCTCCGTTTGTTGTTTAATAATTTTTCACATTATTTTTCTTGGAAAAACAACAAGGGCAAAATGTACAAAATTGCTGTAATTATCCATGTCTATGTCTATGTCTATGTACAAAAGTTTGCGGCTTACAGCGCTTATGACCGCACGGCAATCCATACCAGCAACACAAAGAAGGCAACCATCTTTACAGGGTCATGGAAGCCATCCATGAGCAACCACACGGCAAAGAGCCCCTGGACGCCTAGGTTCTTCTGTGCCTCCTCCTTCATCTTCTTGTCCACACGTATGATGTTGTAGTTGGTGTCCTTTACCTGCTTGGAATAGCTGGTCATCGTATCAAGGTCTTTCTGCGCCTTGTACTGTAGGAAGTCGGTATCAAAGAAGGCATTCTGGGCGTAGGGTGCTAGCGTGTCAATGTAGCTAAACTGGGGATTAAGGAGGGCACACGTGCCATCCAGAAGGGAAAATATGCGGAAGATGGACAGGAAATTGGGTTCCACCTTAAAGGATAGGTTGCTCTGCTGTAGTGCCTCGTTGCTTAGGATGGAGTCTTTGAGCTCGTTAAAATCTAGCGTCTCTAGATACTCAAAGAAGAAGTTGAAAAACACTTTGAGATCCATAACATCGTCGTCCTTGGTCAGCTTGAGAATTTCCAGCTCTATCAGCTGGTCTATAAACTCGTCTGCGTCTTTCTGGTATATGGCAAACACCAGATTATTCAGCTTCTTGCGGAATTTCTCGCTAAGCTCAATCACATTGCCGTAATCATACAGCACGATGGTCTCGCCATCCTTGTATACGCCGATATTGCCGGGATGGGGGTCGCAATGAACCAGTCCATGGATGACAATCTGCGAGAGGTACATGTCTACAATCTTTCCGGCAAGTGCCGCTGTATCCACGCCTT
>CAZXGO010000042.1:0-6473 GCA_964640035.1 uncultured Chitinophagales bacterium | reverse complement strand
ACCTCAATATCAGTAATCTTGATAGAGGGCACATACTCCATGACTAGGAGCATCTCGTTGCTAAGCTTGGGATACACCTTGGGAATGATAACAGAGCTTCGGTCGGCGTATACCTTGCCAAAGTCAATCATGTGCTTCAGCTCGCCGCGATAGTCCAGCTCGCTTGACAAAAAACGCGAGTACTCTTTCAGGAGGTTATCAATCTCATAGGAGCGCTTGGAGCCCGTCTTCTTTAGCAGCTCGTTCATTTGCATCAGCGTCTTGAGGTCGTCCTGTATCTGCCTCGCTACACAGGGCTTCTGTACCTTCACAACCACCTCCTTGCCACTGCTTAGCAGCCGTGCCTTGTGAACCTGTCCAATAGATGCGGATGCTATAGGCACCTCTTCAAACGATGTAAAAAGTTCGCTGACCCTTTTGCCCGTCGTCATCATGAACACGTCATCAATCTCTTCAAAGGACACAGATGGGATGTTATCTTGGAGATTAGAGAGCTCCTTAGCAATCTCCTTGCCCAGGAAGTCGCTGCGCGTGGACAGGAACTGACCAAGCTTGATGAACGCGGGGCCAAGCCCAATGAGCTCGTTCTTCATCCATTGGCCAACGAGGGTCTTGTCCTTTTGTACCAGGGTGCGGATGCGAACCTCGGCAGCAAACCTCCATATTCTTACAGGGCTTGTCCTCGGCCGGCAAACGGTTCCAACTGTGCTAGGTTTGGATGTTTGTTTCATGCGACCCCCTACTTATACTATTGTTTGGTTTTTCTTATTACACATGTTTCTCTTATGCTTTAGATAAGTGTTAAGGCTGTAGATTTTAAGCTCCTTATAGTGTAGCAACATGAACAAGGTACTCCCTCCCCAGATTGAGGCTCTCCATGCCAAGATGAGCGAGCGCCGCAAGTCCCTGGAGCAGGTGCGCTCCTTCAATGTGCGCCGCCTCCAGACCGACATCAAGAAGATTACCAAGCAGGAGATTGACTTCACCAAGAAGCTCCTAGAGCAGATGGTTCCAGTGCGCATCATGTGGAATGATGAGACTGCCAAGCGTCTCCGTGATATGGTTCCCTTCACTGTGGAGCTGAACCGTCAGGATGATGCCGAGGAGCCCACCGAGGTCACCGAGGATGATAAGAATGAGACCGCCGACCTATCTTAGAACAGCATACGTCCTGTCAAATATTTACCGATGTATGTTGTAGAATTATTACACATATGAGACTATCCATTACAATTGCTCTCTTTTTATGGATTGCTATGATAACCGTCATAACGTTCTATGCCATTATGAAAGAGCGTGAGGAGTTAGGATGCTTCCGTGTCTCTATAGCGACCCAGTGCGATGACCATAACAGTGTGTATGTTAAGGGTACAAAAATGGAGAAGAATGATACAAATGATACTCTCTACAAGCGCATGATGAGCATCATGTCATATCATGAAAAGGGTGGTGTATGGAAGAGGTGCGTTATACTTGCTACCATCCTAACCCTCTTTGCCTTCCTTATCCTGAGCCTCACAAAAACAGAGGAAGGCCGTGTTGGTTCATGGATAATGTTGTATCTAATGTTCTTTATCATAATGTATTTTTACTTTAATTATCTTAATTATCATCATCATCGCAATCTCAAAAATAATGGACAAGAAATATTAGACGAGTTTGTCTCACGCCATTCTCGCTAAGCACTTGTGTTTCATTTATTTTTAATTTAATTAAATTTATTTTAATTTATTTTAATTTATAAAAATTATTATTATTTTATTATTATTATTATTTTTCCTCCAGCTCTATCTCTCCCAGCACAAAATCATCTACATCTGGGTTATTGTCTTCGTATTCTTCTTCCAGCACGGGTGTCGTACGCAAAGGGGCACTGGTACTAACATCTGTATCTGTATCTCTATACTCATTTGTAATGGTCATATCGTTGTTGTGGGCGACATAGTGCGTCGCCTTGTTTTTGTCCTTGTACAGCCGCAGAATGGAGCGGATAATGGGATGTCGCTCCACATCCTCATCCGTGAATTCTATCATTCCTATCTTGGTCTCGCGGTAGTACTTCATGCGACGGATCAGGTCACCAAGACCATTAATCTCAAAGCCTCGGTCGTGCTGGTTAGGGTCGCCGGTGATTATCATTTTGCTCTTATTTCCTATGCGCGTAAGCAACATCAGCATCTGGTTGGGTGTCATGTTCTGTGCCTCATCCGCGATAATCCAGGCATTCTCAAAGGTGCGACCACGCATATAGGCAAGAGGGCAAATCTCAATGACCTGGTTCTTGATAAGCTGCTGTACCTTAGGAACACTGAAGTACTGGTACATGATATCATAGATAGGCTTCAGCCAGGGCTCCATCTTCTCCTCCAAGGTCCCGGGCAAGAATCCGTGCTGCTCCTCTACCGACACAGCAGGACGTGTGAGGATGAGCTTGCTAATCTCACCATCCATGAGCTTGCGCAGGCCGATATGGCAGGCAATCATGGTCTTGCCGGTGCCAGCGGGACCAACCGATAGGACAATCGCAGGGTTCGTCTTCTCCAAGAGCTGTATGTACTCCTCCTGCTTCTTGTTACGGGGCTTGATGCGCTCTTTCTCCTTCTCCCTGACGTTCATAGCCATAGTCATTGCCGAGTACTTGCGACTGATAGGTAGAGGGTATGTCATTGCCAGCTCTGCGGAGGAGTTTTCAGAAGACCCATACAGGTCATCGTCATCATTATCGTACCTCCACAAGTTCTTCTTGTGAGCCTGGTTCTTTGACTTACCCTTCATCCCTACCATTCTGGGACATTGAAATTTGAGAGTATCTCTGTAGAACAGCTTGGACAGTTGGAACATGCTTTTCTACGCTCCCCCGGCTTTTGTACGCTGGTTTATATAGGTTCTATGTTTATAATTTATACGAAAACCCGCACCCGCAAATCATACATCAACAGATTGTAGAAGCAAAGGTGCCCACATTATGTTTCATTTCCCACCGCGTATCCATCTACTGCGCAACATAAAACACACTAATCTACTCCTAGGATTTCATCAAAAGAACAACACCTACCTGGTGGGGCTCATGAAGGATAGCGATGCTATATACATATCCCGTATGATCACAGACAATGTCACCGGAACCCTAGAGAACTTTGTTCCTGACTATCCAGATGACAAATTTGACAATAACACAAGTATGTTGCTTCTCCACGACAAGGTAAAGTTCAGCATTAGCAAGCAGCATAGCCCACAGTTTGACTGGACAATAGAGTCTGTGGAGAGCTCCCAGCTACTGGTGTATCCGCGGCAGAGATATATCGGTTTGATACTTCCCATGGAAAAAACAAACGAAACCCAAAAGGAAATAGAGTACAGTGCCCTCGTGATAGAGCCCATTCTTGACCCTAAGACATTCTTTATAGACATGTGACAGCAGAGTACAACACAGCACAGACTAAGCTTTAGGAGAAATGGAGACAGCAGGGCGCTGTGATAATATCCGCACCTGGCTGGTGCTGCACGGCCTGCTTTCCCTTTTTGGTGGGCGTAGCAACCGTGGCAGGGGTATCTGTCTTGCCCTGATGTATGCTATGAGCCATGTGCCTCTCAATCTCGCCCAGATGATTACAAATATACTCCAGGATGTGGTTTTGGAAACACCACCTGAAAAAGTTGAGCTGTCCTACCGTGGTCTCTAATAGCGTCTGTTTTTGTGTATCAATCAAGAAGCTGATGCGGTTGTGCCTCCGGAACGGGTCAAAGTTTAGCTTTGTATAGGATTTGAGCTGTGCCCGATAGTCCAGGTACAGGTGTACCTTGCGCAGGTTGTTTCCGCCAGTTGCTGGAAATGTTTCAAACAGGCGACCCTTCTGTTCATCCACCCAATAGATTGTGTTGCTTTCTTTGGTGTAGTGTGTGACAAACCAGTCAATCACTCGCAGCGAGAGGGCTGACTTACCATTCACGATGTCGTAAAGACACTTCTTGTAGTCATGTTTCTTGTCAAAATAGCTTGTAACCGATGTAAGAAGCAGGTTCTGTCCAGCCTGGCTCATTTCCTGCCCCTGTTCTATTTCTTGACTAACTGTGCCATGTTTCGTTTATATGCGTTTCTTAAAATCTTTATTTTTATTATTATATTATTATTATTTTATTATTATTATTTTTTATTGGAATAACATTATTGTGATAAGGAATTATCCCAAAAGGGTAAAAATAAGAGGGGACATACCGGAGCAGCGCATTTATTCAGTCATGTACACAAGATGTTTAATAGTCGCCGCCAATCTCCAGAGGCCGGCGGTTGATGTCGCTGGGCTCAATGGTGCTCTGCATCCAGGGCGACACAACGACCTGGGGGGCGGGGGGATCCGAGCGGAGCTGGAGGTTTCCGTTCTTCTTGCTGGACCCGACGGTGTCAATACCGATCTGGTACCCAGCAGTGAGGAAGTTGACGTTGGCGATGTCACCCTGGCCGGCAGGGTTCATCTGGGCCCACCGGCTGTCAGCGGCGTCCTTGGGGAGGAGGTCATCGGCAGAGAGGCGGTCGCGGGGGAAGCACGAGGGGATGGGCGAGCCGCCGGGCTGCGACAGGGGGCCAGCATTGGACACGGGGCTGTAGACCTCATTGCCCGAGGGGTCACCGCCAGCGAACTGGCCAACACCCCCGGTGGCGGCATCAGGGAAAACGGGAGCTATCTCAGCAACCGAGGTGGCCTGAGGGAAATCCTCAAAGCCCTCCATCTTGGTGGCGTTGACAGCAACGGCTTTCCAGTTAACCCGCATAAATAGGAAAGCAAGCAGCACCACTATCAACACAATGGCAAGGGTAACGTATAGTTTCTTCATTTGATATAGTCAAACAGATCTATACTTTCTTTAGATAAAAATTTATTTTGCTCAGGAGCGGCCGCGTTGGTAGTTCCGTACCAGCCTTGAAAGGCTTTCTGTTTTTGACGCCCACTCTTTCTCCGCTTCAGGACTATCCAAGCATCCTATCCCCTCGGCATCCTGAAGGAGACCCCTCGCCTTGCTGGTAAAGTCCCGAAGGCTCTGTATCTTTGCCTTCAGCTCCTCTATCTCGGTCTCTACCTGTGCCTCAACCTCATCCATGTCTTCCTGTAGCTGCCTGTTTAGATCCAGGCGTGTACACAGGTCAAATGGGCTATCCGTATAAACTGCGCCCTCCTCAACAACCCGGATGCTCTTCACAATCCACCGGATGCCAAAGCGCTTGGAGCGTATGTAGATGCCCTGCGCGTCTATCTCCAGCACAACACAGAGATTGGTGAGGTCATCATGGCTCTCCAGGAATGGCAGGAGCTCGCAAAAGCCACTCAGGACATTGCCGTTCAGCATCACATCAGGCTCTATGATAGAAGACACAAGCGCCATGAGCTCCATGCGCCCGTTCAGCGATGGCAAAAACATGTCACGTATCTTCTCCTCGCTGAGGTCAGTGCCGAACCATGCGTTACAATTCTCTAGGACGTGCTGGAGCACCTGCTCATCGTAGGCCTGGAGCCTCTCCTGTACCCCATCATCCCTAATGAGGCACTGGAGCACATGAGCATCCTGGTCGCGCACCCTGAGCACCTTTTGTAGCACGATATCATCCACCATGCGGATGCGCACCTTGCTGCTGCGTCCGTCACGCCCATCGCGAATGGGCACTAGGAAAGAGTCCAGTTTGCGCTCTGGTTTCTTAAAAACAATCTTCATATGCCTATGCCTAAAAACCACAAAGGGATTTCTTACCCTGTAAGTAACGCATCAGTACCCTCATCCTAACACATGCCCGAGCAGGTTCATATGATAGAAATGATTACATCGGTCATCGCCAAGGAGCTCCACAAGCATACCATCCAGGAACAGATTATACGCCCCCTGTTAAAGTGGCTCTACTGGCACATGATGCCCTATGTGCTAGTCATGATTGTTCTAAACTTTTTCATTACGGTGGGCGCTATCTCCCTGGTGCTGTATCTCCGGAAGTAAACAAAACAAAAACAAATTGTCAATATATAGTATACAGACACAACACATCACAATCTACATATGCCCTCGTCACCCAAGAAGTCAGTTAAGAAGGGCAGCAAGAAGGGGGGCGTCATGGAGCTTTCGCCCCTTGCTGCTGCCGGTCTCCTCTACGCCAGCGCCACCTATGCCAAGAAGGGACGCGGACGCCGGATGCGCGGCGGTGAGGACGTGGTCACCACCACTCCTGGTGGCGCTGTCCCTGTCATCTCTGCTGGCAAGTCCGAGGCTCCCCCCCAGGTGGTTGCTGCTGTCGGCGGCAAGGAGGCCCCCGCCTACACCCAGATGTCCCCTGGGTTCCGCCACGAGAGCCCCGCAGTTGCTGCCAGCGCTATGGGAAGCCCTCTGGTTTCGGGTAGCCTGAACCTTGCTGGCAACCCCTACCTGGGTGCCACTGCTGCCTCGCGGTCTGCCCCTGTGGATGCCCCCAGCGGCCTGCTCCAGTCAGGTGG
>CAZXGO010000041.1:0-19515 GCA_964640035.1 uncultured Chitinophagales bacterium | reverse complement strand
TGGGCACAGTTTGTCGAAGGACTAGAATTTGAAGATAGTTGGTCAGCAACTGCTAACTATCAGCCAGGAGATTTTGTAACCTATGGTGGCTACAGTTATGTATCGGCAACAAACAATTTAGCATCAAAGCCAACCTTAAACCCAAGCGACTGGCAGTTATTTACTACCGGATTTAACTGGAGAGGCGACTATGACGACGACGCCGACAGTACCGCTCAAGACTATCGAGTCGGTGACGTTGTAAGAGTCGGCGGCTATACCTATCTATGTATTACGGATCATCTATATGACGACGAAATAGCAGGAGATCCAGGTTATTCAGGTTATCGTCCTTCAAGTTTTGAAAACGGCGAGTATTGGGTAAGGCTCAACTCCGGTATTGAATGGAAGAATACCTGGACTGATGCTGTTTATTACGACGAAGGAGATTCTGTATCTCACGGAGTTAACTCTTATATCTGTGTACGTCCTCACACATCAGACGAGATTGTAGATCAAAATAGACCAGATCAAGACGTATCCGGAACGTATTGGAATATACTAAGTGGCGGTCCAGAATCAGGAAACCTAACAACAGAAGGCGATTTAGTCTATTACGGTGGCGCTGGCCCAACTCGTTTACCGATCGGTGAATCTGGACAAGTGTTAAAAGTAAACCAAGCAGGCAACGCACCAGAATGGGGCTACTTTGGTAGAATTAATAATGTATGGTATGTATCTACATCAAACGGTTTAGACGTACCTGCTCCTGCCTACGGTACAACATTAGATAGACCCTGGAAAACTGTTAGATATGCAGCCGAACAGGTATTAAAAGGTGGTTTACTTCCTAATGCAAGGCATTTATTAGAACTCAACAAATCCTTTATTCAAGAAGAAGTAATTGAATGGGTTGCAGCACAGATTGCTGGTGGAACAGGTATTTGGACAGGCTTTGTCAACGACAACGAGGCTTTATGCCGTAGAGACATGGGTCTTATACTTGACGCAGTAATATACGACCTAGGACAAGGTGGAAATGTTCGTAGTAGAGCTGCTGCACTAAGCTATTTCAGTGAAGGTAGTTTAATAGCTGCAATTGCCGACGAAGATGAACAATTAGTTGCTGCGCTGGATTATATGATTGAGGTTATAGATGCAGTACTCAGTAACTTAGCGCCAACGACAACTTATAGTTCGTTTAATCAGTACATTAATGCCGACTATAGCGAAGAATCTGCTGCTCAAACTCTAGTAGAAAGTTTAATTGGTATAATTACTGATGCCGTTACTGCTAATAATACTGTCGGAATTCCAGCAGAACGTAAACCTAACAATACAATTTTTGTTAAAACCGGTGAACATGCAGAAGTTCTTCCTATCATAGTTCCTGAGAATTGTGCGGTAGTAGGTGACGAACTGCGTTCAACAAGAATAGTTCCTGCCGGAAGTTTAGTTGATAGCGCCGATACACCTTATAGTCTTGATGCTATGACAAGATTACAGGCAATCATTTCTGATGTTATACAAAATAATGCAGTTACTAAAACTACAACAGGTTCTAGTCCAAATACTGAAACACAGGTAACTACACATCCTGCTGGTTCAGCAGCCGCTGGGCTAGAGGCTCAAGAGTTAGTCCAACAAATTTATGATTATATCGACTACGGAGTTAACGGAGCCACAGGCGATTCTACTATTCCATTAACTACAGGATCAAATACTCCAGTAACTACAACGGATTACACTTATGCAGTAGAAACGTTAGAAGCTAATAGAGAATTTATTAAAGCAGAAATTTTAGCATATATTGCAGACACATATCCTGCTTATACCTATGATTCGGCCAAATGCGCAAGAGACGTTGATCGTTATTTAGATGCAATCAAATACGATTTGATTTATACAGGCAACTACAAGTCATTACTTGCAGCTCGTTATTATGTAAATGCTGTTAACGGTTCATTAACTGAAGACATGTTCTATATGCGCAATGGCACAGGCCTACGTAACTGTACTGTACAAGGACTAACAGGAACATTGGGCTCTGCAAACGTGTACGGAACACAAAGACCTTCAGCCGGGGCGTTTGTAAGTCTAGATCCGGGTTGGGGACCAAATCATCAAGAAGTGTGGATCAATACTAAATCTCCGTATGTGCAGAACGTAACAACTTTTGGTACAGCATGTGTTGGATTAAAAGTAGATGGTGACTTACATGCTGGAGGCAACGATTCAATCGTTGCTAACGACTTTACACAAGTTATTTCAGACGGTATCGGTGCATGGGTTACTAACCTAGGCAGAGCAGAACTTGTTTCGGTGTTCTCATACTACGGACACATTGGTTACCTAGCAGAGAACGGCGGTAAGATCCGTGCTACTAACGGTAACAACTCATATGGTACATTTGGTTGTGTTGCTGAAGGCGTTGACGATACCGAAGTGCCTATTACCGGTACTGTTAACAACTACTCATTTGAAGCAGTTGTTTCTAGAGTATTTACAGACGGTAGCGAAATACAAGTATTAGAATTCTTAAACGCTGGTGTTGGATATACAGAAGCAACAGATGCAATTACTGCTGTTACTGCATTTAGTCCTGCTGATGAACTTCGTGTATCAGGAACATATTATGATGTTACTGGTACTTCATCAGGAGCAGGCACAGGACAACAGTTTACAATAAGCATTGACGCAGCAGGTAGCATATCTAGTATTGATATCATCAAAGGCGGCTCAGGACACGCTCCTGGAGATACAATTACCATCAATGACGCCGATCTAGGCAGTGGTGGCGCAGCCAACCTAACATTTGATGTTGACACTGTTGGAGCAGCAACACAATGGAGCATAACTGGAGAGGGTTATGGAACCGTTATCAGTGCTACCAATGTGGTTGACGGCGGCGTGTTTGAAGTTAGACTGCTAGACTCGGGAGAAGATTTTGGTGGCGCAGATTATATTTCAGCAGAAAACGTAGCTCAAGGTGGCACCAACACAACTATTACAATTAGTAATACTGACCTGCGTCTAAGCACTCAGTATGTTGGAATGGCTATTTTTATTACTTCTGGTAAAGGTGCTGGCCAATACGCTAAAATTGATACATACAATAGCGGAACTAAAATAATAGAAGTGATTAAATTTAGTGACGGTACACCAGGTTGGGATCATGTGGTTCCAGGAACAGCAATTGAAACTACGCTAGACGATACTTCTAATTACAGTATTGAACCGGCACTAGAATTTACTGCTCCTCCTTCATCATTATATGCTGACACAGCAAAAGGTAGAGCAATTGTTGAAGACGGTAAAATTGTAAGAATTACATTATGGGATCCAGGTAATGGATACCTAACACCTCCTACAATGACTACTGTTGATCCTAACAATACTCTTGATGTTCCACACGAAGTGAGAATTGGCGACGGCGTACTAACCCAGCCAACTTGGTCAAACAGAGGTTTAGGATTTGTTACTGCCCAGGCAACTGTAACAGGCGACGGTTATGCAGATCTGTATCAGCCAGGAAGCTATATTCAAGTAAGAGGCTTGACTGAAATTCCACGTGCAGGTGCAAACGTAGAGTTTTCGGGGATACCTAATACATGGTATAAACTAGTTTCAGTAACACAAGCTAGCGGTTTAGGACCCTATACTGCTAGATTGCAAGTAAGTCCGGAAATATCAATCACAGATGCCCCAGAACACGCAGACGAGGTTACAATTAGAATACGCTATAGTCAGGTTCGTCTAACTGGCCACGACTTCCTAGATATCGGTACAGGAAATTTTGCAGATACTAATTATCCAGGAGTTCCGGTTAATAACCCTGACCCAGCGAAAGAAACACGTAACTTTGGCGGCGGACGAGTATTTTACACTTCAACTGACCAAGACGGTAACTTCCGAGTTGGCGAATTGTTTAGCGTTGAGCAGTCTACTGGTGTAGCAACACTTAATGCTGATGCGTTTAACATTTCAGGACTACAGGAGTTACAGCTAGGTACAATTGAATTAGGGGGCACGGGTGCAGTCATTACTGAATTCAGCACTGACGGCACCTTTACTGCTAATAGTGATAATGTTGTTCCAACACAAAAGGCTATTAGAACATATATTGCAAGCCAAATTGGTGGTGGTGCAGGTGAACTTAACGTAAACAGTGTTACCGCAGGTTCTATCTTAATCAGCACAAATGAGATAACTACTACTACTGGTGCCCAAATTAACGTTATACAAAAACTTAATTTAGAAGCTGGTATTGATGGGCATCCACTTGCAATGAATTACTTTTTACAATCATAATGGAGATTAAATAATGGCTACGGGAATTTTAGGAGCTGAAGACCTAAGTGCAGGCACTTACACAACATTATACACTGTACCAGAAGGGACGTTTACAGTCGCTAGCGTATCAGTTGTAAATAGAGGAAACGTGCCGGTAGGCATCAGACTAGCAGTTTGCGACGCAAATCCGCCAACTGCGGCTGAATTTTTAGAATATGACACTGAGTTAGATCCAAAAGCTATCTTAGAACGCACTGGCATTGTAATGCAGGCCGATAAACTATTAGTAGTTTACTCAACTGCTGTCAATGTTAACGCGATAGCGTTTGGAATCGAAACTACGGCATAAATACATTAACAAAGGAAACGAAAATGGGAAGATATATTTCTAGCACCGGAACTTCACTAGCAACAATAGTTGAAAAAAATTCCGCATACACTGCTGTAGCAAACGATAGAATCATATGTACCGGCGGTGGATTTACTATCACTTTGCCAGCTAGTCCGCTAGTAAATGATACTATTCAAATTGTTGATGCAACAGGAGTGTTTGGAAGTTCAAACGTAACTCTTAGTCGCAATGGCAACAAGATTCAAAATCTTGCTGAAAACTTGATTTTAAACATTGACAATACTGCGATTTCTTTAGTATACACTGGCGCAACCTACGGTTGGTTGATTATAAGATAATTAAGGACACAAAGCATGGCTGACTTAAGAGATTATTTAGGATTAGGAACGACAGGAGCAACTGTTGATCAGTTTGCAGTGTATCATACCAGCACTGACTCGGTCTATAACGGAGGTTGCTGCTGCCGATATGTAGTACCTGATGGAATATCAGCAGTCCATGTCGAACTATGGGGCGGCGGAGGAAGCGGCTCTGGTGCATGTCGTTGTGCATGGCAAGCAACAGGTGCAATGGCCGGTGGCTACTCAATGAAAAAGATTAATGTAAGTGCAGGAACTGTTCTTACTATTTGTGCAGGAAGCTCAGGATGTTGCTCAAGCTGTTGTTATTGCGGCTGGCCTGGATATCCAAGTTTTGTACTCTGTAACGGATCAAACGTTGCATGTGCAGCAGGCGGATGTGGCGGTGTTGCAGAATGCTGCTGGTACAGCTTCGGTTGTTACGGAATTTGGTGTGTTTGCCAATACTGTCCAACACAGGTTGGGGACATTACTATTGGTATGAACAGAGGACTGGAATATACCAGCTCTTGGTGCGCAGACGATATGTTTGGCGCATTTTCAGGAAGCCCTAAACTAGCACAAAACAATAGACTCACTAATGATATGTGTGTTGCTGGATATGCAACACAAGGATGTGGCCGTGGTAGTAATCACTTCCCAGGCGGCGGCGGTAGCGGCGGCGGCGGCTGCGGCGACGGATATTGCTGGGGCGGCTTCAGCGCAGGCGGTCTAGCAGTGGTAACAATATACGGATAATAGGAATTAAATAATGGCAAGAAGAGACAATACAATAATTTCTAAAACATTTACATATAACTTACCTGATGCGTATTTGTTACAAACCTCTGACAACGGATTGACAGCAACATATACGTATAACGGTCCTGATAAGTTATGGGTTTTTGTAGACGAAACTACAGGCAAAATAACTAATGGAATGTTTTATACAGAATTTGACGACGGCGAATTTGTACCTACTCCTGTAGGAATGGTAAAGGTTAAAATAGACGCAAATACAAACCCATTGATGGCCTGCTTGTTTCACGATAGGACGGAAATAACAACACTTCCAACAACTGAAGAAGACTTACCAGACGGGTCAAAATTCATATTACCAAATCCAGTACCTCCAAACTGGACATACGAATTTTCAGAAATCGAATACGATATCAGTTCAGGAGGCTGGAAAACACCCCTACCGTGGAAAAAACCAACAATCACATGGGAGCAGATAAGACGTGCAAGAACTGCTATGCTTAGGGCTGCTGACCAACAGCTAATGTCGGGTATACTAACTGATGAACAAAAAACAACACTTCTTGCATATAGAGAACAGTTGCGTAATGTTCCTGATCTTTTTGACGGATACGATGCATGGAAAGTGCGTTTTCCATTAGAACCGTCATTTGACAACGACGAAGAGGGCGGCGTATAATGGCTAATTTAACAGACTTATTTCCAGTTTCGGACTATGTTACAGGTGCTGCGGCGGGTAACTTAGAACAGATCTATGTTTACAACACCAATCTTACAACTCAAAATAACGGCGGTAGTTGCTGTCAGTTTACTGTTCCTGAAGATGCTACTTGGATAAAATTTGAAGTATGGGGGGCAGGAAGTAACGGCCCCGGTGCTTGCTGCTGCCAACAACCAAGCCAATCGGGTGGTGCAGGTGCTTATGCAAGAAAAACAATCATAACAGCACAAGCAGGAGACACGTTTACTGTTTGTGCTGGCGGCACAGGTTGCTGCACTTGTTCGTGCTGCGGAACAGAAGGATTTTCTAGTTATGTAATCGACGATAGCGTAACTAGCCCAATTTTTGGAACTAGCCCAGGACTATGCGCTCGCGGCGGTCCAACATCTTGCTCACAATGCTTTATGTTTAGCTCGTGTACATACCTAGCATTTAGTAGAAATTGTAGATTTAGTAGTTTTGCAGGACACGATTTTGGACTACCTGCAATTAGCGGAGCAGCAAGATCATTCTGGTGCGGTCGAGGTGCCTGGCAATGGGTTCCACAAGGTCCATATATAGGAGGCGGTCAAAGACACAGCTATGATTATTGCTGTGGCGGTTCTGGATCGGGCGTTACCAACGGTAGAGCAGTATTTCCAGGCGGTGGCGGCGGTGGAGCACAGGTTGCTAGTCAAAACTACTGTTTCGGAGACTTCGGTGCAGGCGGTTTAGTTATAATATCGTACAGATAAGGAAATAGAAATGGCAGATTTAAGAAACCTACTTTACACCGATGCAGTTATACAATCTATTCCTGCACTACAAGAGTTTTTAGTAGCAAATATAACCGAAAGCCCAGACAACGGCGGTCGCTGCTGTCTGTGGACGGTTCCTGTAGGAGCCACTTATATTAAATTTGAAATGTGGGGCGGCGGCGGTGGTGGCGGCGGTGGCTGCTGCTGTATGCAAGGTTATGCTGGCGGCTCCGGATCTTATGCAGTAAAGACACTTTCAGGAGCAGAAGTAGTTCCAGGCTGTCAGTACACAATATGTGCCGGCGGCTCAACAGGATCTGCACCTAGCAACAACGGGTGTATAGGATGTACTAGTTATGTAAACGGATATAATTTAAGTAACTTCTGTGCTAGAGGCGGATGCGGAGCATGTACAGCCTGCTATGGATTTTATCAATGCTATGTTTGTACCATGAACTTTTATGCATGTTGCTCGGTTGGCGGAGATTATAACATTCCAGCTACGTGCGGCGGCAGAATAGCATCACAGTACTGCCAAATGAATGGCCAGCAGTGGATACCAGTTGCACCTGCAACAGTGTCGGGGCCGTTGTTTGGACCACCAGGATGTAGCTGTTCGTGGTGTGCAGATACCTACATGCCTTGGCCAGTATTTCCAGGCGGTGGCGGCGCATCAGCACAGGTATATGGCGGCGGATGCCGCTGCGGCTTCTGGGGAGCACCGGGCGCAGTTTCAGTAACATACGGGTAATTAACAATGGCAAATATAACAAAATTATTTACATATGATCTAGCAGATACCTATCTTGCTCAAACTAATGAACAAGGTAAACAAGGAAGTTGGATGTACGAAGGCCCAGATAAAATTTGGGTATACGTGGATGCAGCAACAGGAAAACTAGAAAATACAGGATTTAAAAGAGAAGAAGAAGACGGTCCAAACCTACCTGTATGGGAAGGAATGAACCTAGTAGAAGTTGATTGTGGCGTTAATCCATTATTTTGTACACTAATAGGTGCTAGTGTTCCTGTCGAAGGCGGTTCACTACCTCAATACACCCAAGAACTTCCAAATGGAAATACCTATACTAGACCAATGGATCCGATGCCTGATCATACGTTTGAAATAAACGATGCAGTTTATGACGAAGCATCAAAAACTTGGTCTTATTCTTGGAAAAAGCCATGGGTTACATGGGAAAAACTTTTAGAGTTTAGAGATACTCGTTTGGCTCATGCTAAATTACAAAAAGAACGTCTAACAGATTTACCCGCAAGCCTAACAACTGCGTTAGACGCCTATATCACCGAATTAGAAAATCTAGAAACAATATGGGCCGATTATACATCCGCTACAGAGTGTATTAAGGTCGAGCTCCCAGACAATCCTTTAGATTAATATAAGCCATATCTGAAAAGGCCTTTGATCAGTATCCTATAAGTAGTAATATACTGCTTTAATAGGAGACACCATGAGATCAAAGGCTTTTTTTGTCAACGGCGGAGCCGGCCGTGTAATATGTTCAATTCCAGCACTAGAAAAATATGCAGAGGAATCCGGTGATAACGATTTCATCATAGTATGCGAAGGTGGCTTAGACTTCTACAAAGGTCATCCAACATTATTTTCCAGAGCATACGATAATTGGCATAAAAATTTATTTGAAGATAAATTGGTTCACATGGATATTGTAACTCCTGAACCGTATAGAGTGTGGGAATACTATAATCAAAAGTGTAATTTAAGCCAAGCATTTGATATTGAAATAAATGGCAAGGGAGTTAGAGAACTTCCTAAACCAACGCTTAGGTTGTCTGTACAAGAACTGCTACCTGCAAAACAAGTAATTAAAGAAGTTAAAGAAAAAACTAAAAAAGATAAAGTAATATTGTTTCAACCGTTTGGTCGTGGAACAATAGTTACAGACGACGGGTATATCACGGATCCAAGCGGAAGAAGCTTTGAGCCAACTCATACAATTAATATTGTAAAACAGTTGCAACAAAAAGGCTATGCAGTAGTCATCATGAGCGAGTTTGGTATAGACTTTCAGAAACACGGTTGCCCAGATCCTGTTGCACTACCTCAGAGAGTGCCTTTAAGAACCTGGGCAGGAATTATAAACGAAGCGGATATTTTCTTAGGGTGTGATAGTGTAGGACAGCATATTGCGTATTCTCTAGATAAGCCAGGAGTAGTGGTTGTTGGAAGTACATTTAAGGAAAATATATCTTACCCCGAGTCTAAAATGCTATCGGTACTAGACATGGGCGGAAGTAAGCGCAAATACAGTCCTATTAGAATTACCGTTGACGAAGTTGCTGACCGCACGAACGAAGGCATTATGATAATGAACGATGCAATTGAAAATCATATTGTTGAGGAAGTTGAAAAACAATATAAGAAATTGGTTAACAAATCTAATGCTTCTAAAAAACCAGAAATAAAAGCATCAGCAGACAGTTAATTTATGTTGTTTAAGTCAAAGAAACTAGAGATAACTTTTAACACAGTACATAATCAATTAATTGATTTGTTTCCTCCTGTGCGGCTAAACAAGGTAATTCCTAGTTGGTTTAAAGACTTGAATAACTCAAATATACCAACCTTACGAAACTGTCCAGGAGTTACTGAGTTATTCAAAGACGGAATTGGAATCCCAATGTGGAGGGATATATCAATATCTTATTCAGGTAATAAGATAGATGCTATAAACATACCGGGAGTACATAGAGACGCGACGCACGAGTTTGTTGTTATGCATCCTGATCAACAATGGAGTGGTGCGTATCCAAACCATATACATATTAAGTTAATAAATCCCTGGTTAATTAACACAAACAGATTTGCAAAATTTTTAATGACAGACCCCTGTTGGCATAAAAATTCCCCGCAATCTTATACAGTACCAACCGGAATGATAGAATTTAAATACCAACATAGTGCTCATGTTAATATTTTTCTTCCGATCACAAATTCTAAAAAAACAGTTGAGTTTAAAGCCGGAGAAATAATAGCTTATCTTTTTCCAACCTTTTCGGAGGATCTAGATATTAAATATCGTAAAATCAATCGTGAAGAGTTTTTTGATTTGCTACCATATACATGGACATTCAATAAACTTTATGCAAGAACTAAAAAAATATTACAGGATAAAACGAAATGAAAAAACGGTTACTAACGTTTGGTTGCAGTTTTACTGCATATTCCTGGCCGTCGTATGCCGATATCTTTAGCATATACTTTGACGAATATCAAAACTGGGCATTAGCCGGACTAGGTAATAGGGCTATTGCAGAGCGCATAGCCGAGTGTCACGCCATTGAAAACATCAACGAAAATGATGTTGTAATTGTTCAGTGGTCCACACATTTAAGAAACGATTTTTTCAGCATAGGACCAGCAATTGATAGACGCCCGGGATGGCGCACCTCAGGAAGTTTGTTTAATTATAAAAATGTAGACCTATACCCTCAAAAATGGTTTGATATATTTTTTCATGAACCTGCTTATTTGATGCATACATTAAACGAAATTGTGCTGATACAAAATCTCTTAAACGCAACAGGTTGCACTTGGTATATGACCAGCATAGGTGATCTTAGAAATGTTGGTACTGACATATTAGAAGGTGATGGTTATGGTGAAAATGTGTTGCCATTCAAGAGTCAAGGAGATTATGTTGGATGGGAAAATTCTCCTATATTAAAAGAAACTTATAATAAACATATTTGGGTGAAACACAAAGAACATTGGCTTAAACCTCTGTCTGTTTTCTGTAAAGAAAGTATGCCTAATGATTTTTATGAATTTACAAAGGGAGATAACGATTTTCATCCTAGCACCAAACAACATGCACATTGGGTATTACAAGAATTAAAACCAAAATTTGATTTTATTGAAGAAAATAAAACTTTAGAACTAGCAAAGATTGTAGAAAAACTATTTGATTCGTCTTACAGAAATAGAAAGAGCATGGAAAAACATTTATACTTTTCTGAAGAATTAAGAAATTTTAATGGTCTTAAATGGCCAAATTTACCAAAAGGAATACACACATGTTAAGCAATGATATTTGGGTGGCAGCGATTGCGCGAGGACATAATTCTGCAATATGCTTACTAAAAAATGGAGAGCTTGTCTTTAGCATTGAAGAAGAGCGACTTAGTAGACACAAATACGACGGAGGTCCTCTTGCGTGTATGGTTAAGATTTTAGAATACACAGACAGATTAGATTATCTAGTCATTGCGCATACACAATCTTTGTACGAAACTGCTGGTAGAATAGACTTCTCTGGTGACGATATCTATACTGGGTTAGCAAGAAAGTTGGGCCTAATCAGCAGAAAAGAAAATAATTATGAACATCCTCAAGTGGTTGATTTAAGTCATATACATCATAAATTACATGCTGCATGTGCATTTTATCGTTCCGGCTTTGAGACAGCAACAGCCGTTATTGTTGATGGTGCAGGAACATTCATTCCCTTAAACGTTAACAACGAACCGATGACGGCATGGGAAACAGAGACAATTGTTAAATGTGAGTATCCTTCAAATTTTGAAACTGTATACAAGCATTTAGGCACAAGAGGTCCACTACCGGGCACAATTATCGAAAACTTCTCTAGCGAACCTTATAGAGAATTCGATGCGTTTGGAAATCCTAAGACGCACATTGCGGTGGTTTCGGAACTAGCAGGTATTACTAAAGTATACGAAGCTGTAACACAGTATTGCGGATTTAGTTCTATCGAAGCAGGCAAGACCATGGGGCTATTTCCTTACGGAAAACCTAATGAAAACATTCCTAAGTTATTCACTAGTGACGCTAAAGTTCCTTTCTCTAATCGAAATTTGATCATCCCTACGTATCCTAATGGAGCAGTAGTTAATGCACATCACTATTCCGAGTTAGAAGATGACAAAGCAGAGGACTTAACAACATTACAGAATAGAAGAGATCTTGCATATGCGTGTCAAACGCAAACACAGGAACAGGTTTTAAACCTCATCTTAAAAGCAGCCGAAATGACTGGCAACAAGAATATTGTACTAAGCGGTGGATACGCACTTAATTGTGTTGCAAATTACTATTATTTAGAAGAGCTTAACAAGCACGGAATTAAGCTATACGTCGAACCAGTGTCAAGCGATGCAGGTACAGCTATTGGCGCTGCGTATATGTTTTATAAATCTAAATACAAGGACGACACTCAGATGCTGCGTTCTGATAATTTATATCTTGGACCAAAATACACCTACAGTCAAAACGATATTGAATCAGCAGCAAACAAATACGGTGCTTCAATCGAGGACGCAACACACGATACACTAGTTGATTTGATTACGTCTAAGAATATTGTAGCAGTATTTCAGGGATGCTCAGAAAACGGTCCACGTGCTCTGGGCAATCGTTCACTGCTGTTTGATCCAACTTTTAAGGATGGTAAAGATTGGGTAAATCGCATTAAGCGCAGAGAATATTTTCGCCCATTTGCGGGGTCTATATTAGAAGAAGATGCGCACGAATGGTTTGATTTACGGGGTATGGATAGCTCACCTACAATGATGTATGCAGTCCATTGCAAGCCCGGTGTTGAGGATAAGATACCGTCAATAATCCACGTTGACGGTTCATGCCGAATCCAAACAGTAAACAGAGATCAGAATCCGCATTATTATGACATAATTAAAGCATTTAAGGATCGTACTGGTGTTCCGATTGTGTTCAATACATCGTTTAATTTGGGCGGCGAACCCCTTGTTGAAACGCTAGACGATGCGTGTTGGACGCTACAGCAGAGCGATATTGAATACCTCTATTTGCCTGAATATGGAAAACTACTAACCATAAAAAATCAATAAATACAGTTGTTGCGTAAGGAATGACAAATGTTAAATTTATTGAACTTTTTTGGAAAAGGACAGCAAAACAGCCTGTTGATTAAAAACAACGGCTGTTTTTCGCACAACGGACCGTGGGTACAGGTCTACGAAGAAACACTCATAGATAGATGGCACGTCGGAGATTTTTCAACTGCTGAATACACAATCAGTGTTGATCTTGATGCTGAAAATAAAGAAATAATAAAAGCTCTAGTAACCGCAAATGTAAATAAAGCAAGTGTTGTTGTTTTTGCTAGAAACAACACCAACAAGGATTTAGTTGAAATAGCAGTATCAGTTAATCAAAGTTATGTAGATGTAAAATTAACTCCAGCAGTCTCGACAGACAGCACACCCAATGACGGTGCAAAAGCGTTTTTTACGGCAAGTTATTTCCATACACAAAATTCGCTAACCGTATAATCAACTACTTGATAAATACATTAGTAGGAGAATATACGAATGGCGGTAGTACAAAACTCACCCTTTGAAAGTAAATACGGTTTTAAAAGCCCTAGCTTTACTGTTGACATTGACGGCAACATACAAGCAAGAAGTATTACCACATCTCAATCTGACGATATTCTACAGCTTCCAGCTGATTTTACTTTTTCAGAGTTTGGCAACGAGTTTGTAGTCGCAGAACTTGGTACATCAAATCCCGAGTTATCAATTAATCGAGGCGAAACATATATAATTGATTTAACACTGCCAAATTTTGGATTTAGCATTTTTTCTGACACTAGCGGAAGTTTTTACAGCTCAGGTTTATCTCACATCGACGGTTCATCAGGGGACGATGCACAAGAAAAAACTAGTGGACGTTTACAGTTTAGAGTTCCTCTAAACGCTCCGGATAGATTGTACTACGGAAAAGCTGATAAGAGTGTATTCATCCAGATTACAGTAAACGATCCTGCTGGCCTGTTCGGAAGTCTTCAAGTATCTGGAATAACTGAAGCAACCAGCCTAACAACTGCTAGTGCAACTTTCGCAGGCGGTGTAGCTATTACTAAGAGCCTACTAGTAGGTGGCGATATCAATATTGACGGAGATTTAAATATTCAAGGTACTGGTATACCTGCTTTGCTTTCTCCTACTAATTTGATTTTAGGAGCAGAAAACAAAGTCATCTTAAAGATTGCAGACCTACCAATAGGTGAAATAAACTCAACGGGTTCTACAATTCCACTAAATAGTACAACAATTGATAATACTATTATCGGTGCAACTACTCCTGCAAGCGCAACATTCACCGAAGCATTTCTCGGCAGCGGTCCTAGTGGACCGACTAGCGCAACAAACAAACAGTACGTAGATAGCACATCAATTGCATTAGCTATCGCATTTGGGATATAATTAACATGGCAAAAAAGCAAATAAAAAATTATGTTTTTAAACCGGGAATAGGCGCATTGGATAATGTTTATCCTAATGCATATAGCCTGCTTTCGGATAACAAAAATTTTATAATATCAGAGGCGGTAGAATACATAAATCAAGAAATTCTCGACGCAACCAAGTGTCAGCGCGACATTGGGTATATTATTGACGGTGTAAAATTTGATATGGCATTTGGTACTAACTATAATGCTATATTCCTAGGGTTAACTGAATATAATAGTTTAGACATTTCTGAAACTGTTATTAGAACAATTGAAAGAACTAGAACAAGACTTAAAAGTTTAACAGATGTTGCAATTAGTACTACTGCAAAAGACAGAATAGATGCAGCCATAGACGAAATCATTGATATCGCACAAAATGGAAGATCATCTGCAGATACACATGTATTTCCTAATCCTGCTGGCGCTTCGTCTAGCAGAGTAAATGCAAAAGATCAGATTATTGCAAACCTAAACTTTCTTGCAGCCGAAGTAAATGCATGGGTTGATGTAACATATCCAAGTCATAATCATGATGTAGACAAGTGTACAAGAGACACAAAATATGCTCTTTATGCAGCAGCATACGACGTACTATACGGCGGCAACAGTGCAAGTTATGACCAGGCAAGATTCTTTTATTACTTTGCAGCTAGTGGTGCAAGCGGCATTACTGCTGCCCACCAAGCACAAACTGTAGCAGCATATAGACATCTACAAACAATCATTTCTAGTGTTGTTAGAGGCATTGCTATTACTCCTAGTACAGGAAACACTGAAACACAAGTAACATCAGGAGGTGTAGCAGACACAACTATTGCAACCGAAGTATCAAACTTGATTGATATTGTTGCTGATGTTGTTGAAAGCGGAGTGGGAGCTCTACCTGCAACAAGAACTAATCCAACTGTTAGCTGGACGTCAACAGAATTGCAGTCTGCTTATAATAACATAGTATCGTCAAAAGCCTCGATAATAAGTGCAGTAACATGGGCTATTGGTTATTCTTATAATCAATCTAAATGTGAAAGAGACATGGGCTTTGTTATTGACGCATACTTATACGACCTGCGCTATGGCGGAAACGAAAAACTAAGAAATTCAATCAAATATTATTGGGATCAAGATGTTGCTCAAGTTGACGGAAACAGAATACCAGAAATTGACACACATGGATTTATTGGTGACTTAATTAACAATTATATTCTAACCAATCAGACATGGAACTCAATTAGCGGCGAAACGCAAGTTATTGATACAACAAAAACAGCAGAAGCTGGAGCAATAACGAAAATTGCTACTATGGTACAAAATACCATAGATGTAATTTCTAATGGTCTTAGTAGTATGCCTGAAGAGCTTCCTACAGGTGTTGGTACAGTTACAATCCAGGGGTACTTTACTACAGACGAATTATTATTGATTACCAATACAACCAGAAATGAAATAATTTATAATTTTAGTAGTCTAAGTACAGGTGGATCTGTAAGTATTAAACGCCACGGCGAAGATGTAAACTTTGTAAAATACGAGCAAACAACAGACGGTGTAACAACAATTACCCTAAACTATGATACTAGCAGTCATAGTGCAACCGACGAGCTACAGGTATTTACTGAAGCTGCTGAGCTAACGGTAAGACCATATGACTTTGGTACAGACGCTATTGAACGTATGCGTATTGCTCCTCCTATGTCAATGCTTGACGCTGACTTTGAGTACGGCTTACAGCCTACTAAATGGAGCGCGATAGGAACATTAAGAGGTTATCCGTCAGTTTATGAAATTCCTGGTACAGACACTTCTGTGGTAAGTGTTGTTACAGATGCTTCTGCTGGTACTGAAGGTATTGGTCAGTCTAAGATCACTGTTACAACCGTTACTGCTCATGGTTGGACTCCAGGAACTCCCATTACCATTAAGGCACTTGAAAACTCAATTAACGGTGCAGCCCGAGCAGAAGGTAGTTTCGTAATTGACACAGTGCCAAGCCCAACTACACTTACCTATTATGCAAAAGCAAAAGTGGGCACCACAAACGGCCAAGTCCTAAGTACAACCTATACACAACTACGCCAAGCTGGATTTTATACAGGGTCGAGTATCGGTAGTCCGGAATTTTCGATCTTTTCAAACGGTTCTTTTGGAACAATGTATGCACAACTAAATGTTGAAGCCGGTAGTGACGTGATACCGTTTGATGGACCACAACCAGAAGTTGGTTCTCCGCTGGTACATCCTTCTATTCCAACAGGTTCTCAAGTAACTGCTATAGTAAATTCTAGTTCTGGCGGCGGAACCTATTTTACAGGCGAAGTAGTAGGCCGATATCCTGCTGGCACTACTACATTAACATTATCAAATGCTAGCGGAATAGTAGAAAATCTTGCAGTAGATAGGGGAGACGGGTATTCTATATATGTAACTGACGTTACTGGAAATAACGTAACGTTTAACGACGATTTTGTAAATCCTGTCACAGGCAATATTGTTTCGTATACAAATATAGCAGGTTCAAACGAAGTAAGCATAGGTCAAGATGCAACGTTTGATATCTCTCTAAGCGGAACTAGTTATGTTATTGATGCAATAAACGACGATGGATCTAATTATGAAGTTGGTGATAGGATTCTTATATTAGGTACAGATCTTGGCGGCGCCACACCTTTAAATGATGCTGTTATTATTGTTGATACCGTGTTTAGCGACGGAGCTATCAGTGCTGCAACTATTGAAGGAACAGCATTTGATGGCACAGGGTCGTATACTAGCCTGTCTGCAACACCTGTTGGCGGCATAGGCGATGATGCGTTTTTTGACATATCTTGGGAAGACGGTACTTATACTTCAGTGACTCTGAGTACTCCTAATAACTCAGTTGGTTACACAATAAATGATATCTTAAAAATACCAGGAAGCACTGTTGATCCTGCAAACGGTGTTGACGGTGTTCATGATTTATACATTACTGTAACTGCGGTAGGCGCTGGCGGAACTATAAGTACTTTTTCATATTTTGGAACTGCACCAAACTATACCGAACAATTCATAGGAGTACCTTTTACAACTAGTGGAGTCGGTACTGGTGCAGCAATCAACGTCACTGCTGATAACGGCTCGTATGTAATAGCCGTAGATGCCCCTGGTGTTGATTACTTGGCCGACGACACTATATTAGTCTTAGGTAGCGATATTGGCGGAACATCTCCTACTAACGATCTAACAATTACTATAACTAACGTAGGATCACTGGGCGAAATTCTAACAACTAGTGTGTCGGGTGTAGCATTTAACGGGGACTCAGCAACATCTGTGGTTCCAGAAAATTTAATTGGTAGCGGAGCCACATTTAATGTAACATTTGCCGCAGGAGTTTATACTGTAACACTAACTGACGGCGGTTCAAATTACGGTGATGGTCAACAATTAAAAATTCTCGGAACTGCACTTAATGGAATTTCACCTGACAATGATGTAACGATTACTATTACAGGTGTTGACGATTTAACAACCGGAACTATAACAAGTATAACATCTAGCGGAACTTCGGCTTCTGCTGGGGGACCATTTACTGCTGTTGGAGGAGTGCTGGTACAAAACTCCGGTATAAATGCTAGGTTTGATGTAGACAGAAATTATTCAGTTTATGAAAACTTCGCTGTGTATACAGCAGGTTCGGGCTACGAGATTGGAAATAGAATTAGAATTCCAGGTTCAACTTTAGACGGCGGCCCAATCAACGATATAGTTGTTCGAGTAACTGCAATTAATCCTTCCGGCGGAATAGCAACAGCAACTATAAGCTACGAAGAAGCAGTTTACGGAATTAATTTAGATTTTATTTCAACAGTTACCATATCAGATGCAACAGATGCTGCTATTTTAGTAAATGATGCAATTAACTATGAAGCACTTGCTACAGTAGAAATCAACTTTGCAACTGCACACGGTCTTGTACCGGGAGATTCATTTATTGTTACGACTACTTCCGATGATGGTTCAAACAATCATTCATTAGCTGCGGGATCTTACTTTACTACTAATATACCAACTATTACATCATTAAGATATCAAGTAAGGGCTCCCGGATCTATAGACACAGAAACAACGACGATTATCGGAACTGTATACCCTCGACCAGACAGTTTCTTTATTCACAGACCGTATGACGGCGGCGTACAGTTAGGCACAGGTGGCCCGCAACATGGTGCGCAGGCAATTCGTCAAAGTAAAAAGTATATTCGTTACCAGTCAGGTAAGGGTATTATGTATACCACTGGTGCGCTATTTGCACCAAGCTATGACCTACGCAGCATAACAGCTGAGGATGTAGAAGTTGGGTCGCTCATTACCGTTGTTACGGATGACAACGATCATGGTGTGCAAGTTGGCGGTATCATAAGAATACTAGGAGTAGAAACTCCGGGTTATAATAGCGGACCAGGAAATTCAACTCCTCCAGACTTTGATTACGAAGTTGTTGATGTTGACGACGAAAGAACCTTCAAAATACGTGCCCAACGCAGACTAGGTTCAACTAGCGGGGTACTAGGCTTTGGCGCTCAAATGAGCGTGGTTAGTTGGCACGGCGCTACAGTACGTTCGGGGATCTTTGATGATCAAAACGGAATTTTTTGGGAATATGACGGAACACAGATCAGCGTAAATCAACGCACAGGTACCAAGCAACTTGCTGGTACTATTTCAGTCGACGTCGATAGCAACTTAGTTACAGGAACAAATACAAGATTTAGAGATCAAGTAACTGCTGGTGATAGATTCATTATCAAAGGAATGACGCATGTTGTAAGTCATGTCATTGACGATACAACACTAACTATGACTCCAGACTGGAGAGGTGTAGTTAATGTCACAGGAGTTAAAGCCAACCTGGTTGTGGATAAAAAAGTAAAACAATCAGACTTTAACCTAGATCGTCTTGACGGTACAGGTCCTAGCGGTTATGACATCGATATTGCAAAGATGCAGATGATTGGTATCCAATACAGCTGGTACGGTGCTGGTTTCATTGACTTTATGCTACGTGGATCAAACGGTA
>CAZXGO010000040.1:0-19909 GCA_964640035.1 uncultured Chitinophagales bacterium | reverse complement strand
AATATGTCAATGAGTCGCTCCCGTACAGTGCGTCGTACCGATGGTCCGGCAGCCATGAAGGTATTCAAGGTCAATCCCTGGAACAAGGGTTCAGAAACCCCCAAGCCTTCAAGATATCCCAAGGCTTCCAAAGCACGCAGCGATACGAGTGTATCACCGATACGACTTACCGCATGGGTTTGCGAACCCACTTTTGCCAACCCGAAAGGCAGATTTTGGAGTGGGAAATGGGAGTTTTCAGGAAGAGTAATCCAGGAGCTGAGCATGATTCGCTATCATCAGGCATAAAAGATCAAAGTACAAAAAAGACATGAATCGTATCAGAAATCACCAACAACTAATCTACCCTTTCGTGACGCGTGAGCACCTCGACCGTGATACGATCAACCAGGTTAAAGCCTTCAGCCGATAAACGAAGATGAGAACCTGGAAGCGCTAAACCCATCTGTACGAGTTGCTCCCAGTAGGTCCACTGTGCCTGATCGAGGGTATAGGAATACTGCTTCTCTAGGATCTCCGGATCGAGTCCCTCTGCATTACGCAAACGCAACAGCACATACTCTTCAGCGCGCTCCAGAGTACTGAGCTGCTCCGGCTCTGTGCGAGCAGCGCTGGGATCCTGTATCCATTGCTTCAGATCGGAAGCATTCTGCCAACGCCAGGCATCAGCCTCCTGGTGCCAGAAACTGTGTGCCCCAGGACCAAGTCCAAGGTAAGAAACATGTCGCCAATAGTTGGTATTGTGTACAGCTTCACAACTTTTTTGCGCATAGTTACTCACCTCGTAACGCGTGTATCCCACCGCCTCCAACCGTTGTTGTAGATGCAGGGCCTGCCGGGCGAGATCCTCATCCTCGGCTTCAATAAGACGACCCAGATCGCGCATCTTGCCCAATCGGGTGCTTTCCTCGATGGTTAGGGCATAGGCCGAAATATGCGGAGGATCAAAACCCTGAAGCAAATCGATATCAGCGTCGAGCATTTCCAAGGTTTGACCCGGGTTTCCATAGATCAAATCGACCGAAAATCGCTTAAAACCTGCTTTTTGGATGTTCTCAAGACTACGAAGTGCCTGGTCAGCCGTGTGAGATCGATGCATGAACTCCAGCAAGGTTGGCTGAAAACTTTGGACACCCATGCTCAGACGATCGACCCCCAATGAACGCAGATCCTGCAAGTAATCGGGATCCGCATCATCGGGATTCAGTTCAAAGGTAAACTCGTCAAGATCACTAAGATCGAAGGTTTTGTGCAGTTCACTTAGAATGCGTTCCAATTGTTTCGCAGATAGCGTAGAGGGGGTTCCACCGCCAAGGTAGAGGGTTTTAAACGACTGATCAGCCCAGCGACTCTGCGACCAACTGTGTATTTCCCGAATCAGGGCATCTACATAGTTGGGAATATGCTCCAATCGGGTCACAAAATAGAAGTCGCAATAACTACACGCTTGTCGGCAGAATGGAACATGGATGTACAAGCCAGCCATACTACTCCGTAAAGTATGCCCGAGCAATGGTTTCAAATGAAGTAGGCTGGTCAATAAAGGCGTAGTGACCCGCATGAGCAACACGTACTAAAGCAGCATTTTTGAGGCCTTTTTCGAGGCGTTCGGCCTGATAGATGGGGGTAGCATCATCATTTTCACCCCAAAGCAGTAAGATGCTGTGATTGATTTTAGGTAAAAGGGCTTCCTGATAATAGTTGACCGTTTTCACGAAGGTCTCACGCATCACCCCTTTCAGGTTTTGGTAATCAGACGAACCCAAAGATTTCCAGAGTGAGGTTTTCCGTAAGCCTTCGAGTCCCCGCTCTCGCAACGTACCTGGTAGCAGAGCGAAGGGCGCTTTTAGGGTCTTGGCAAGGTATTTACGGTAGTAAAACCGCCAGGTGCGACGAGGTTTCATGCCTGCACCTCCTGTGATCAGCACCTTTTCAAAGCGCGAGGCTGTGGCATGATCTGCCAGGAGCTCTAAACTCACGCGTCCACCAAAGGAATGTGCCAACAGATCGCAGGTTTCGAGTTTCATGTGCTGCATGAACTGAGCTACAATATCGGCCACTTCGGGTACTGTCAAGGCTATTTTGGGTATCTCACTTCCACCAAAGCCGGGAAAATCAAGAGCGATGCAACGGCGATAGGTACTCATTTTCTGCATCAAGGGGACAAAAACAGATGAATCAACCCCCCAACCATGAAGGAAGAGAAGGGGCTTTCCTTCCCCAAGCTCACGATAGGCCAATCGTCCGGAGGGAAGATCCAAAAAATGATGTGGAATACTATTCATCGTACAATGATACGGATCTCCATAGTTTTATTTGAATACTCATAGGTGCGTACTCATATTTCAGTCTCATATTTCAGTACTAATATTTTAGTACTCATATTTCCAGAGAAGATCCACGCCGCTACGACGATCGTTTCCTTGGGTAAGAACGAGCAGTAGATTTCGTCGTACAAAATACTCCAGGACCACACGTGTAACGGCATCACTGCCTCCAAGTTCGTTCATGACCTGAAGGAAAAGTTTGTCAGTGATATATTTGCCTGCTTTAATGCTGGTGCTCACCGACTCGCCCAAGCGATTCGTATCAATTTGAAGCAAATCGATCCCAAGACGAGCGGTAGCCAAATTTTCGATGCGATCAACCAATACTCCGATGGCGGCATCACGTGCCAGAGCACTACCCCCCCCACCACCGCTAAAGGTTTGTTGCCAACTGAATAAAGCACCAAAGGGCTTGCCAAATAAGGTATAGCTGATAATATTTTCGAGTTCCATCTCTGGAACACTGCTGAATGTAAAGCTCGGCTTCTCCAGAGTACCCCCAATTTCGTAGCGAATCTGTATATCCTCAGGCACCCTCAGTTCATACAGCGTGACAATATCCAACGTTGGATTTTCCGGATTACCGGAGAAGGACAAGGATCCCTTCTCCATTTTAAATCGTTTCCCGTATTGCATTGCGTAACCTTGACGGGTGTTCAAGGATCCGAAGGCCTGCATATCGCTGTTTACGCGTTTCACCAAATCGAGATCACCCTCCAGTTCGAGAGCAAGTTCCGGTGAAGTACGATTACGGATCCAGGAATTAGGGCTGATCTGCACACGAACCTGTATGGCCAGGCTATCATAGTATGATCCGGGGTCAAAGTCCGCCGTTTCAGCGATGGTCACCTCTTCGACAGTACGCTCCCCAAAGTCGTCAAGATAGATATTCATGCGATCAATCAGAATGGAACCCGTCATGACCGGTCGTGAAACCTGGCCTTTTATTGTTGATTCTCCGCTGAGAGCCACTTTTATGTCGCGGGTATCTGCAATCGTAAACTGTTTGGCATTCAAGGAAAGTTCGAGTTCTGAAGGGGTAAAAGCATTTAAGAGAAGGCTTCCATCGATTTTGAGTTGACCGGTTCCACTTTGAATACTACCACGATCAAGATAAAGTCGATCATCATCGAAGCGAAGCTCGGCGAGGATAGAACGCAGGTTTAGATTATACTCGGGAATGACCAGGCTTCCTTTATCCAGGGCAAGAAATCCTGCAAATGAGGGGTCGCCAATGGTACCTTGCATGGATATGCCACCATGAATGGTACCTTGGAGTCCTTCAATCATTGAACCCGGAAGAAGTGGGTTGAGGAGAGCCAGATTGAAGCCTTCAGCGATAGCTTCACCTTCGATGCGATCGGAAGCAGCAGGGATGATGGCTCTGAAATTTCGCAGATCGATATTCATAGGGATGGCTACCCGAGCGGTTCCCACATGTTGGCCTGTTGCCTGAAGAGATGCGTTTGTCTCCAACACCTTACGATCCTGGTCGTAGACCCAATCCAATGAAAAGAGTTCCACGGGGACACCGGCAATTGCCGCCTGCAGCAGTTCCATGGATCCTTTAAAAAGCGGTGAGCCTGCTGTGCCCTCGAGTACACCTTCCAGTTGGAAGATGCCGTCGGTTTGGGGCAAACCCAGGCGGTTCGTCAGCTCGAGGAGTGGCGCCAGGCGAAGGCTGTCGATGAGAAATCGTCCATCTACGGGTTCTTCGAAGAAAGCATCATCAAAGGTGTTCGGATCCCCCCATTGAAAGGGTACATTCCATGTGGCTTGCAAGAGCGACTGGGACTCATGTATCGCCTGAAGTTTACCCTCCCAGCGCTTATCCATGATACGAGAGTGAATTCCCAGCGTGTCGACGATGAGGCTATCGTATTGGGCATCCAACAGCATGAGGTTGGAATCGACCAAAACGTCACCCTTCGAGAAATCGACGCTTAGGTATCCTTTGAGCATGCCAGTAACATCGGGTACATCTGGAAGGTGCTCCAGCACATTGGCTAGCTGTATGCCGTTTGTTTGCATACGAACATGGGCCCGTTCGGTGTCGAGGTGCTCAATGATGAGTTCTAATTGATCGCCACGATCGCTCTGAAGCTGAAGGGCATCGGTACGGAGGATGTCATCCTGATACTGGAAGCGGAAGGGGGATTGAAGATCAATGCTACCAAAAAAGCCACTACATTGAAGTGCTTTGGTATCCATCTGGAAGTAATTTTTGTCGGCCTTGAAGGCTCCCTCGAGGGAGCTGAAAAGCGTATCGCCGACATTCAGATTCAGAAAAAGATCTCCGTTCATCCGTTCCTCCGAAACAAAACCTTCCGACTCGAGCTGAACGCCTTCCAGTTCAAAACCATCCAGACGGAGGCCCGTCAAGCCAACCTGAGCACCATAGCGTGCATCCTGATTGAGCTCCATCGCATACTCGCCACCTAGACTATCGGCTTCCATTGTGTCCAAAACCAGTTGATGTAGATCCAGGACAGTATGTATTTCCGGAGCACGTTCCCCTTGAATCAATCGGCCACGTACGCGTCCCTGTGCCTGTAATCGATCGTAGCCAACAAATGCAGCCAAGGGCTGAAGATCTTTGAGATCTAGCGTAAACGAAAGGTGGTTTGATGGATAAAAAAGATCCCCGATATGAAGATCGCCATCAAAACGGGCATCTAGTATATCTGATTCAAGCGCTGCACCATCAACCTCAAGGGTGTTGCCATGAAGCTTCAGATCGGCCACCAGTTTGTTCAGGGGAGTAGCGTTAAGCTCACTTGGCAACACCTCAAGACGAGCACTAAGACTTCGATGCCGATGATCAAATCCTTTTCCATCGACGCTAAGATCCAGATTTATATCCGTTTGGAGGCTTTGGTATCCTTCAAAAAGGGCTAGATTCAATTCCCTAAGCGCGACGCTAAGGGCGTATTCGGGGTGTTGCTCAAGCACTTTACTGAAACGACCCTGAGCTTCTATTGTAGCTCCCTGAACCTCTAGTTTTAGATGTTCCACGTTTGCAGTGCCATCATTCAAGCCCTCAAATGAAATACGTGTTTCCAGATGAGTACTTTCGATCGTGTCGTAGTGTAAGCCCCCTAGCTGCGATTCTATGATGAACTGCGCCTGTTTTGGCGAATGAAGAGGTATCCATCCATTGAGCTGAGCATTAAAGGACTGCCAGTGCAATGTAGGCATCGACGCATCAGCAAACCATGGATCTGCGCTGATGTAGTCTGTTTTTAGATGGAGCCATTCAATACCCAGACTATCGTCACGCTGGCTGGCATCTAATTCAACTTCAGCACGCAGACCAGGGAATCCTGATCGTGATAGCTGCACCTCTGATGAACGGACTCGTACTGAACCAATCCGTACGTTCCAAACGCTCAGCGCTGTGGATCCCGTTTCTTCTTCATCGATTACTTGTGGAAGGTATTCATCAACATTAAGTCTTCCGAGACTATCCTGAACAAGATGAACATCCATTCCTGCCATGTAGATATCATCAATGTGAATTCGCTTTTGAAGTAGCTCCTTCCAGCTGTAACGAAGATGGAGTGTGTCAACACTCAAGAGGGTATCCCTTTTTGATAATTGCAATGCGTGTACCTGTACGCCATACAAAAGATCTCCTTGGATGTACCCAACCTGAAGTTTAGCACCGGTTTCTTCATCCACAAGCTGGATGAGTTGCCCGAGTACCTGATGGCGTCCCCAATCGGTATTGAGTAGCATTCGACCAAGGAATAGGAGTGCTGAGGGCAGGACAAACACCATGACCATGACAACGATGATGAGGCGATATTTCCAGGTTTTGGTCATCAGAACGACTGTCCCAGGCTAAAATGGAATCCCCAGCGATCGATAGGACTTCCGTAGTCAACCCCCGCAAAACGATTCAGATCTTCATCTTTGGGATTTATCTTCCGGGCGATATCCAGACGCAATGGACCAACCGGAGTGATAAAATACACCCCAATTCCCACTGCAGATTGGATGGAGCGATCACCACTTTCAGGAAAACCGGGCCAGCGTTTCCATACTTGTCCACCATCAACAAAGGTTGATAACCCAAGTTTCGGGATCAGGGCATCCAAACCAAATCGACTTTCAATACCATATTCAAAGAGATAGCGTCCGCCGGTAGGTACATAGGAATCAAACTTTCCGTCATCATCGAACTGAGCACGTTTAGGGCCCAGTTGATTCTGATACCAGCCCCGTACGGAGCCGTAACCGCCTCCATAAAACAAAATACTTGGGGGCAAACTATCGGCCATGGCACCAAGCAGATAGCCCACGGTTCCTCGAAGAGCAAGCTGCATGCGCGGAGTTACGTCAAGATAACGACGAGCGTCAAAGTAGAGCTTTTGGTACTCATAATCGCCGGTTCCAAACAATCCGGAAAGCTCTAACGACGGACGAACCACCCAGCCTCTTTGGAGCGTGAAGCGTTCGTCGGCATATAAAGCACTCATTTCAAGAGCCGATATCGTGTATTCTTCTACACTGGGGGGCAAAGACGATCGGGTGTTAAAGACATCAAGTTTGTTGCCGGTAAAGGTATACGACAAGGTTGATGTGAATTTTAGTCCGTACAGATAGATGTAAGATTGCTTGAACCCCCCTCGACGGAGTAAGAATGCCGGTTCCAGTCTTCGCTCTAGAAAGGTAGATGAGATAGACAAGCTGTTCGTATTCGCGACATAGGGCATCAGATAGTCCAGACTTAATCGCTGACTGATGAAGGTGATGCGTCCGTTTACCGAAAAATTGTGGAGTTTTTGCAGGGCATTACGATGCTCCCAGGTGAGCTGTGTACGTAAAAGCTCTCGATTCCCGGCCCCTGCCATCACCTCAACTTTTCGAAGAGGATGTTCCAGCAAACGTATAGAAACCGTAAGTGTGGAGTCTTCTTTCTGTTCCGGAATACCCAATGTCACCAATCGGAACAAATGATGAGAAAACAGCTGGTATTGAGCGTCATCAAGTTTACGTTGACTGAAACGATCGCCCACATGAAGGTTGGCTTCTTTGAGGATCAGCCTTTCTTTGGCAGTTGTTTCACCCTCAATGATAATACTGTCGAGACGCGTTACAGGTCCAGGACGATGGGTGATCGTAAGTACCACAGAACGCTTAGTGGTATCGATACTGGTGGCTAGATCGCTGTGTGAAAAGGCATATCCCTCGTTTCGGATGGCTGTATTCAGACTGCCAACCATTTCAGCCTCGAGAATGGGTTCAAACCGGGCATTGATTTTCAGTGGTTGACGTTTAAATGCACGTGTGTATTCAGTGCTGTTTTCGATAAGAGATTTCGTCAGAGAATCTGCTTGCCACTGGGTGATGATCTGCGTCGTTTGCAGATAGGCACCTTCCTGAATGGCAAAGACAACACGAACGGTCTTCTTCCTATGGACATCTTCTAGGCGATAGCTGATTTTCGGATCTATAAAACCCCGACGTCGATAAAACCGCTCAATACGAATCAGGTCACGTGCTAATTCGTCCTGATCAAGGTACCATCGATCTTTTTTGTGCATTCGGACACGTTGGATCACGCCAGGCTGCTCGGTTGCGATAATATCTTTTAGAACCAGGTTTGTGTAGCTATCGTTACCCTCGAAAAGGATTTGAAATACCTGAACGGTATCAGATGCGAGCACCTTGTCATCAGTGGGATGACCAACAAAAGCAGCTCCAATCGCTAATAAAAGGCTAAAAAGGCCCATATGAAATGATTACACGATCAACAACACCTACTACAGTTCGTAAACTATTCCAGGAGTACGGAGAGAATATACTATAACTACCGGTTGAAGGGAACCCGGAAGGCAAATGCACATGCAAAGCCTATACCCGAGGCTACAGCCATTGAACCTGCCGGCGAGGTGTCGATCCATCCCGCCAGTAGGAGTCCTACAACCGCTGAAAACACTCCGAAGCCAACAGAAGCCATGAGCATCCCACCTACGGATGTACTTACCAATCGGGCAGCTGCAGGAGGTACAATCAGGAAGGCTACAACCAGAATAGCACCCACACTTTCGAAAGCGGCAACGGTAGCCAGAGCCACACCGGTCATATGAGCATAATGAATCTTACGGGTGGGCAAACCCATTACCTGAGCGAATGTTGGATCAAAACTGGATACCGTAAGCTCTTTCCTGAGTAAAAGTACGATCAAGGCATTCGCTAAGAGAGCGGCCCCAAGAAGCCAGACTGCCCTTGGACCTATATCTGAACCAGCGATGGTAAATCGTTGCCAGGGTGTATACACCAACTCACCGTAGAGCACACAATCCAGATCAAGGTCAATATAGCCGGCGTAGGTTGAAATGAGGATGACGCCAAAAGCAAAGAGCGAGGTGAAAACGATACCCATACTGGCATCTTCACGTAGGCGACCACGGCTACCTATGCGTTCCGTAAGCCAGACTAAGAACAAAGCAAAGACGGCAGCAAAAGGCATCATGGTCCAGCTATCGCGTGTTCCTGATACGATGAAGGCGATGGCAATACCCGGTAAAACGGCATGCGAGAGCGCATCACCCATCATAGCTTGCCTGTTGAGTTGAAGAAAGCTACCGGCTAGTGCACAACTTACAGCTACAAGGATCGATACAATAACGATCCATGCCAATGCACTCATTTTTCATCCTCTTTATCTTGATCGTCATATGGAATATCCGATTCATGAGGATCTTTGAGAGGAGTACCTAATTTTTTAATGAGTAAAGCCTCAATCTCAGGAGTAATCACATGCTCCATACTGTCGGCATCATCATGAACATGATCATCGGCGATCGCCAGAAGTTGGGTAAGATAGGTTTCCCATAGTCGATGCACACGTACCATTCGGCGTGCTTCATCACGACCTGCTTTGCTCAAACGCCAGTGCGCTTCCTGTGTGCGATCTCGAAGGATCCATCCTCTTCTCTGGAGTCGTAAAATAGTAGGTAGTACCTTTTCGGGCTCGGTAGGATTCATCGAACTGATTTGACTGAGCGAAAAATTACGTTGATCCGGATGACGCTCTCGAAGGATCCACATTACTTTTACTACATGCTCCTCGTCAATACGACGAGCCTGACTCCTCTTCGTAAAGTACGTACTTAGTACCCCATGATGTGGTGCAAACAGCATCGACAAAAATAGCACTGCTGCTGAGATGATTACCATCCAGGGTCCAGTAGGCATACGTGGAGCTGTATAACTGACAAGACTACCGCCAAAAGCGGCTAGGGCGCCAAAAAGGGCTGCAAAGACCAACATCGGACCAAAACGATCGGTCCAGTAACGGGCAGTAGCCGCAGGAATGATGAGCACGGCAGCCATCAAAATCACCCCCACAGCTTGGAGTCCGGTAGTGAGCACGATAACCAGGAGACTTGTTTCGATGTACCGGAATAAAGGTCGATCATAGCCAAGGCTTTGGGCAAACTGAGGGTCAAAACTTCGCACTCGTAGTTCTTTAAATGCCAGGGTCACAAATCCAAGCACCAGAAAGCAAACCACACTTAAAAAGATGATGTTATTGAGTAAAAGGGAGGCAGCCTGGCCAAAAAGAAATTTATCTAAACCACTCTGATTACCAGTTTCCTGAGCTTGAACGACACCCATAAGCATCACTCCTGCACCAAAAAATACACTCAAAACAACTCCAACCGCCGTATCAGCTGTAAGCTTGGTACGACGGGTGATCTGCTCCATCGTCCATAAACTAAGCCATCCTGCTACCAGAGAACCCAAAAAGAGAATCCAGGGGTCTTTGTCGCCCGTAACGAGGAAGGCTAGAACAACGCCTGGAAGAATCGCGTGGGCTACACCATCACCAACTAAGGCTTTCCGCTGTAAAAGGGTAAACGAACCCATAACTCCAGCGGTGATCCCTATGAGCATAGTGCCTGCCATCACCATCAGGAGATTGGGATCAGTCCATATATTCATTGAAGCATCAAACACGACGACTGTGGCGGATTATACCCGTTTGTTTACTACGTTCAGCGACTTTTGATAATATATTAAGTTGAGCACCAAAAGTCGTATTTAGATTCTCATTTGTAAAAACTTCTTCTGGTGGCCCATCTGCTATTTTACGCATATTAACCATCACAACCCAATCAAATCGGGATTGAACAGTCTGAAGATCATGATGTACGAGTAAAACCGTCTTCCCCTCATCACGTAATTGTTGAAGAACCTGGATGATTTTTTCCTCCGTGGCGATATCAACTCCGGAGAAAGGCTCATCCATAAGGTAGAGATCTGGCTCCTGAGCGAGGGCACGAGCCAGAAAGACCCGTTGCTGTTGCCCACCCGACAACTTGGATATATGGCGCTTGGTGTAATCCTGGAGGCCAACACGTTCCAGAGCTTGCATAGCACTTTCGTGGTCGGTTCGATCAGGTCGATGAAAGAGGGGAAGTTTCCCATAGCGACCCATGAGCACCACGTCGAGAACATTCACAGGGAAGGTCCAGTCGACCGATTCTCGCTGTGGAACATAGGCGATGCGTTTGCGCACATACTCAATGGACTCTCCGTAGATTCGAACTTCTCCGGAAGCAAGGGGTACAAGGCCCATGATAGCCTTCAACAGGGTCGTTTTACCCGCACCATTGGGACCAATGATGGCAACGAGTTTGCCGGCGGGTAACTGACAGTCGACATCCCATAGCACTGCTCGCTTGTCGTAGGTAACAGTCAGATCGTGAATATCGATGATCGTGTCAGCTGGATTCATGGTTATGGCTACTGAGATAAGGCTTTAACAATAGTAGTAACATTATGACGCATCATTCCAATATACGTGGATCCAAGTTCATCTGCTCCACCCAAAGAATCACCGTAGAGCATGCCACCTTCGTTGACACGATGGCCCCGTTGGCGAGCACCAGCTATCACTGACTCGATAGAGCGAGGTGGGATGCCTGATTCTATAAAAATTGCCGGTATACGTCGATCCGTCACAAATGAAACCAGACTTGAGACATCACGGATGCCGTATTCACTCACCGTGCTGATGCCCTGAAGTCCACGAACATCAATATCATACGCGCGACCGAAATAACCAAACGCATCGTGTGCAGTAATAAGAATGCGGTGCTTGGCTGGAATGACCGACATCAAGGAGTCCACCTCTAGGTGAAGCTGATCAAGCTGTGCTGCGTAAGCAGTAGCTCGCTGCTGATAGGAGGAGGCGTTTTGTGGATCAAAAGCACTGAGATCATTGCCAATGCCACGAACAATTTTTGCCCACAAGGAGGCATCAAACCAGACATGAGGATCGATGGCATTCGCTTCATCACCGGACGGCAACAGATCGGACTCACTGAGCACCCGAGTAACAGCTATGGTACGTTCGGGTATCTGATCAAGGATTTCAGCAAGTTTACCTTCTAAGTGGAGACCATTGTAAAAGATTAGCTCAGCATCTTCGATCCGCCGAATGTCGCTGAATCGGGCTTTATAGAGATGGGGATCGGTGCCGGCTCCCATCAAAGCCTCAACACGAAGATCCGGTCCTGCCACCTGTCGAACCGCATCGGCAAGGATATTATTGGTGACCAACACCGTTGGACGTGGATCGTCGGATGGCCGCGAGCAGGCCATCAAAAAAGTGATGAGGGTGATACCAAAAAACTTATTCCAAAGCATATTTTTCCCAAAAAGGACCATCAAAATGCCACCATTCACTGGCGATAGGTGTGAACCCGTGGCGCTGCATCGCCAGAGATAAACGCTCAACATTCGCCCGAACGTGTGTGGGGTTTCCAGGAAAATTTGGGTGTGCCCGTTCACTGAAGTCGTCGTAATCGGTGGGCATTTCGACTGGATCCCCATCGAGGGTGATCAGAGTAAGATCCACAGCAGCCCCACGATTGTGCTTGGATCCTCGCACCGGAATACCCTTTTCATCGAAAACGGGTTGTGCTACATACTCTGGATCCGGGTAAACCTCAAATAAACGCTGCTGTACTGTAATTGGACGAAAGCAGTCAAAGATTTTCAGGCGATAGCCTTGCTCTTTGAGATCAGCATGAACCTTAACGAGGGCCTCGGCCACAGGGCGACGCAGTAAGCAGCGAGCCTCATCCGGTGTGTAGACTGCTTTGCCTGTGAAATTATTATCAGTTGCATACCGGATATCGAGCACAAAGCTGGAATCCAGCTCCATGATATTTACCAGATCGTGGTCTGAGGGGCTTGGCATGAACAGGGCGAGTATGGTGGCGAGCGTGATCATAGAGGGAAGATATGTAATATAAGAGTTGAAGAGAGGGGAATCATTCACAATCATTTGGAATGAGTTGCAATGATTATCAATGAGTAGCAATCACTCCGATCTCCGAACTCCGATCCCCGATCTCAGATCCCTGATCCCCGAAATACAAGGTCCCTCGCAGGCATTTCGGGCTGCGCCCTCAATGCTAGGCTCGGGATTATGATTAAAGATTGAAGAGTTGAAGAGGGGAAGAGGGGAGGAGGGTAGGTAGGTGTTCGCCCTTCTTTGTTGACCTTGGTTACATCAGAGGCTTTACGAGTTACATTAAAATAATATTCCGATATCATTGCGGTAATATTGCCTCTCTACCTTGTGGAAACCTTGAACAAAAAACGCCCTGATGCAAAAAAGAAGCGTTGATGTCATTGTGCTGTCCGATATCCACCTGGGAACAGTGGGGTGTCATGCAGCAGAGTTATTGGATTATTTAGAGCGGGTAGATCCGAGAATTGTTGTCTTAAATGGCGACATCATTGATATCTGGAATTTTCACAAGTATTACTGGCCGGAAGCACACATGGCCGTAATCAAAAAGATAATGAGCTTTATTGCAGAGGGAAAACAAGTCTACTATCTAACAGGAAATCACGATGAATTACTTAGGCGTTTTTCAGGATTGCGTCTAGGTAATTTTCGCCTCCTTGATAAATTGGTGTTAGAGTTGGATGGTCAAAAATGTTGGATGTTTCATGGGGATGTTTTTGATGTAAGCATGAAATATTCTAAGTGGCTCGCCCGCCTAGGTGCCGTTGGGTACGATCTTTTAATCTTACTCAATAGTCTGGTCAACTATATCTCCTCGAAAATGGGCCGTGGAAAAATATCACTCTCAAAGCGCATTAAAGACAGTGTGAAGAGTGCTGTGAATTTCGTGGATAATTTCGAGGAGACGGTCACCGACATCGCCATAGAAAATAAATATTCTTATGTGGTGTGCGGACATATTCACAAACCACATATTAAAAGCATAAAAAATGAATATGGTCAGTGTGTCTATTTAAACTCAGGAGATTGGGTTGAAAATTGCACAAGCCTGGAGTATTACAATAACAGCTGGCATCTCCACCGATATGAACCAGAAGTGGCACACGAGTTTTCGGTGATCACATCGTATCAGGTTCGTTTGAGAGTAACAAACAGCATACTCGACCCATGCCCCATTCGTGAGTTAGAGGTCGCGTGAAACGAGTTTTATACGGTATTCAGGGCACGGGAAATGGACATTTGAGTAGAGCTCGAGAGGTTATCCCTCACCTTCTTGAATATGCAGAACTGGATCTTCTGGTTAGTGGAACCCAGGCAGATATCGATTTACCTCATCCTGTACAACGTCGTCATTATGGTCTAAGTTATGCCATTGGTAAGGAAGGTACTATCGACCTGCTAGGGACATTGCGCTCAATGAGACCCTATGAACTCTTGCGTGATATCAAAGATCTTAAACTGAACGAATATGATCTGGTGATCAGTGATTTTGAACCCATTACCTCCTGGGCTGGACGATTACAGGGGGTTCCGGTGGTTGGACTAAGTCATCAGGCATCGTTTCTGTCGGAGAAGTCGCCACGTCCTGAGTACGGTAATATTTTGGCAGAAGGTATATTTCGCTATTACGCACCCTGTACGAAAGCGATAGGATTTCATTTTGAATCCTATGATCATTTTATTCGCAAACCGATCATCCGTTCGGAAGTGAGAGCACTGAAGCCATCAACACAGGAGCATATTACAGTTTATCTACCTGCATATCGTGCGGATTATCTTAAACAGATTTTTCATCATATCCGGGAGGTTCGATGGGAGATTTTTTCAAGAGATGCCGATGGCGATTTGATAGATGGTAATGTTCGAATTCGTCGTATCAACAGCCATGACTACCTAGAAAGCCTACAAGGTTGCTTAGGATTACTGACCGGTGGTGGCTTTGAAGCACCTAGTGAGGCCATCTTCCTCGGTAAATTACTGATGGTCGTGCCTATGGAAATGCAATATGAGCAACAGTGTAATGCGGTCGCATTACGGCGAATGGGTGTGAGCACTCTGCATAAGATATCTCATGATCAGGTATCTGCCTTGCGGTATTGGCTAAAGTCACAGAAAACGATACACATTCCTTACGAAAATGAAACCGCAAACCTTGTCAAAGAGTTGATCGCTTAATCCCTCCCCCTTCAACTCCTCAACTCTTCAATCTTCAATCTTCCCCTCTTCAATCTTCACCCTTTCCTTCTCCCATCATCCGATCCACCAGGATCATATGCGGCATAGTCATAAGACTGATACCGACGAAGGCGTAAAAAATCCATTGGGAAGAGTTTCCTGAATCTGGTAGGTACAACCCCAGTGCAGCCAGAAAAAGGATAGCCAGAATGGTAAATGGGAGTCCAGTGCGCACCAAAGGCCACCAATGGTCATACTCAAGGTAGCGACGCAGTACATGAAGGTGCTGCACGGAGTGCCAAAGTGCAAAGTACACCGCAAAAGCCAGCAGCAATGGCAGAACGTATGAAATGATGGCCAGAAAATGGATATCGAAAAGAGCTTTGGGAAGCGGATTTGGTCGATAGATTAAAAGAGACAGAGTATGAAGAGCGTAGGATGAAAAAGCGATGAGAAGACCCTGTTGAGCCTGGATAGGAAGCGCTATGATAGGGTCGATAATAGTGCGTGTTTCTTCGATATGGAAACCTAGAATCATGCCCAAAACGGCCAAACTTCGTGTAATGGTTAAAGCAGAAGTGCCGTGCTTATGTTGGTAAACCTCCATATCACTTTGTCCAAAATGCCAGACCGATAAGGCGATAAAAAGAACCAGAGAGAATGCGGGGAGAATAACCCATACCGCAGCATAGGCGACCATGATACCCAGATAGGCTGCTAGAAAGACCATCCATCCACGACGATCTTCACGAAGTTTGTAATGTCGAAATGCGACCTTATGGTCGAGTGCACCATGGAGAATACCCACCGTGCCGACCAGAGCTATAAATACAGGCAGTTCGATGAGTTCGATCCAAGCGGGAGCAAATAAGGCCAGCAGCGCCAGGAGTGCACCGATTAGGTAAGAGTACGCCATACCGCTTTAAGAAATGGGATTTTGGGGAGTCGGAGGAAAATACGGATATCCTGAAGGATGGTCGTTTTTTCATCCAAAAAGGTAAAGATCAGATCGATCGGTGTTTTTCGGAACAAGGCATCGAAAACCGAGATTACATGCCGGGAGTCGTGAAGAATGAGATCGATAAGGAGTTGGTCGTACCAACGAAATCTCGGTGAGCGTGATGGAGGCATTTCCGGTTTGCCGGTTTTGATCCAGGATTGAACCAGATAGGCCGTCGATTCCTGAATCCGGGTAAAGGCATAGCCTGTGGAGGGCTTCACGGCTCCAGCGGGGCTACCGATTACATAAAGATTCGGAATCCGAGCAGCAGGTGTACGACTTACATGCATAGGAATCTTGCCAGTTTCCATCGACTCTACGACATAGCTGTCTGCAGAACATGAAAAACGCTCGAGCATGTACTGCTTGAGTTGCACCTCATATTCGGCCATTTCCCATGGATTGCGTGAAAACAAGGTGCATTCCACCAGAGCCTGGGTTGCTGAATAGGGTAGCACATACATAAAAGCGACACCTTCAGAGGGCTGGGGGATGTCGAAATCCATGAGGGTGGCGGTATCAACATCGAAACAGGCTTCGTTGGTACGAACAATCCAGCCTCCAAAGTGCTGCCAAAGTGCCGGTTGGACGGGTGTATCCGACCAAGAGGTGAAGACAAGATCAGATGAAATGGTCTCCTGATCCGTTTGAACCAATAAGGGTTCTCCCCCATGAGATGGCGCTATACCACGAACGGACTCTTCTACCCTATGGATACGATGCTGTGGTGCTTGTTGAGCATCAACATATTCTTTGTAGGCAGATCCACAGGTACGGGCATAGATCCATTTTCGTAAGGATAGATCATAGGTTTTGCGAGGAGTTCTAACTCTAACCTGTTGCCAGACATGCGTATGATAATTTTTACGATGTTTTGGATGGACCCATTGACACCAATTACGATCTGAAGTCGCACTAGGATGAGGATCAATAAGGCTTATGTCCAAGGATTCTTTGACGAATTCCTTGATATTCAATAAGATAGATAAACCGGACGCTCCTGCGCCAACGATACTTATTTTCTTCATTTGAGCCAATTTAAGCGTCGCATGACTGTATTTATCAAATAATTTTGGCTGTTACGCATTTTATTATTTATAAAATCTTACAAATATTTTTAATTCATAAATTTAAATATTTCGCTAAATCATTGTACCCGAGTTTGTTAAGACAATTGTGTTATTTCTTCTCAAATAAAAAATCACATTTTGTTCCAAAAATGCGGAACGAATAGTAATTTGGAAGCGCTTCTCGGAAAGATCAGTCTTTTTAACGACCTATTGTTGACTGATTTAAAACCTATAACTCAAACATATCAGATATGCTTCCTACAATTTCGGCTGGCGATTACATGTTGGTGTACAACATGTTGTCATTCACGATTGCAGCAATGCTAGCAGCTTTCGTGTTTTTCATTTTGGGCCAACAACGTGTAGCTCCAAAGTATCGGATTTCATTAATTGTATCCGCTTTGGTAGTTGGTATCGCAGCATACCATTACTTCCGCATCACACATAGCTGGGAGTCTGCATACACACTCACTGGTGCCACATACTCTGCATCTGGCACTCCATTTAACGATGCCTATCGTTATGTGGATTGGCTCCTCACCGTTCCCCTCCTTCTTGTTGAGCTTATTCTCGTGTTGAATATGGCTCGCGACAAGAGTGGTCCTATGCTCACAAAACTAGCTGTTGCTGCTGTTTTGATGATTGCTTTGGGCTATCCAGGTGAAATCATGGCCTTCGAAGACAAAACCCTTATGGGTGCATATGGTCTCTGGGGTACACTGAGCTCTATTCCTTTCGCTTACATTCTCTATGTATTGTGGACCGAACTCGGCTCATCGATGGGGAATCAACCTGAGCGTGTAGGAGTATTGTTCCGCAACATGCGTCTACTTCTTCTATTAACATGGGGCTTCTACCCAATCGTGTACTGCTTACCATTCTTCGGTATGGACCCAGCTCAAGCGGTTGTAGGTATTCAGGTTGGCTACGCAATTGCTGACGTTGCCGCCAAAGCAGGTTATGGCGTGATGATCTACGCTATCGCCCGTGAGAAATCATTAGCTGAAGGCTACGAGCCATCCTAAGTTTTCTCGAATGAACGATCGAATCAAATATGCCGGATTGGGCGCCATCGCAGGCGCCCTGTTCGGCATTTTTTTTGCCGCCTTTGCCTCCATTACCCATAATGGACCCGAACTAATCGCAGGCATAAAGGAAACCTGGTGGTGGTTTGCCGCCCTCGGCGCCTTCGCCGGAGCAATGTGGAAAAAAGAAGCCTGAAAGCAAGGCAGCAAGGCAGCAAGGCAGCAAGGCAGCAAGGCAGCAAGGCAGCAAGGCAAAGCTTACCAAGCTTGATTATACGATGCAAACTTTATTTGACATCTTGATCAATTGATGCATTGTTGCCTTGATCATTTGATGCCTTGATTTTCCAATGCCTTGATTTTCTAATGCCTTGTTTCTTCAATATCCATAACTCCTCACAAAGCCTTCGTGGTCGCGCCAGTCGGGGCGGACCTTCACGAAAAGCTTGAGATGAACATGTTTGCCGATAAATTGTTCGATCTCTAAACGAGAAGCTGTTCCTAACTTCTTCAAGGCTTCTCCTCCTTTTCCGATCAGGATCCCTTTGTGTCCATCACGACCAACAATAATGTCAGCCTCAATGGTGACAAGATCGACCTGATCATCATACCGTAGTATACTCACTGCTGCGTTATACGGTATCTCCTGTCGGTACTGCAGAAAGATCTGCTCTCGTATCAACTCCTCCACAAAAAAACGTTCCGGATGCTCACTCAAATCCTCTTTGGGATAAAAAGCAGGTCCGGGAGGAAGTTGTTCCTTCAGATATGCCATCAACTCCTCCAGACCGTCGCCACGGATGGCCGAAAGACGGAAAACCGCTCTAAACGGAACCTTCGCACTCAGTTCGGTAATGAGTGACTCATAGGAGCCCGATGCATCCCGATCGATCTTATTTATTCCCAGGATAATTGGCTTATTCATCTTCTTCAAACTCTCAAAAGCCTCTTCGGGAATACGATCCTCTCCCGTCTCAACCAAAAACAAGACCATATCGGCATCACGACCTGCCTTTTCGGCACTCTGCACCATAGATCGCTGCAAAGCATACTTAGGATTAATCAATCCTGGTGTATCTAAAAAGATAATCTGATGATCCTCATCACTGAAAATACCAATCACACGATGGCGGGTCGTTTGAGGCTTATGGGTGGCTATCGAGAGCTTCTCGCCCACCAGAGCGTTCATAAGGGTCGACTTTCCGGCATTCGGCTTGCCCATAATAGCCACATAGCCGGATCGGTGCACAGGTTTAGAACTATCCATTAGTTGGATCCGGAGATAAGATCTGACATGCGACGCACTATCGTCGGGAGTCCTTCAAAAAGCGCATCGCAGACCAGTGCATGACCAATACTGATATCATTCAAATGAGGCACCGCTTCAAGAAAGGGAGGCAGATTTTGCATACTCAAGCCATGACCCGCATTGACCAATAACCCGAGTTCATGGGCACGCTCTGCGGCTTTAACCAGACGATCGAGCTCGAATCGATAATCACCATCCCGAAAAGCATGAGCATACGTGCCGGTATGCAATTCGATGGCTTCCACACCCAAATCGGCCGAACGCTCCATATCACTGATCTCCGGATTCACAAATAAGCTGATTGCTATACCTGTGCCTTTGTACTGAGGGGTAACCCGTTTGCGAAGATCCTCGGAGGCGACGCTCAGGTCCAATCCGCCTTCAGTCGTTAATTCCATCCGTTTTTCCGGCACCAGGGTCACCAAATGAGGCTGCACCTCCAATGATAAACCAATCATTTCGTCGGTGGCAGCCATCTCGAAATCCAAAATCCCCTTCACCACCTTCTTTAGCTGCCACACATCGGCATCTTTAATGTGTCTACGATCCTCTCGCAGGTGAAAAACAATGCCTGCCGCCCCATTCGCCTCACAAACTTGAGCCGCTACCGCCGGATCCGGCACACCTTCCCCACGAGCATTACGCAAGGTGGCGATATGGTCGATATTTACGAGAAGAGAAGACAAGAGGTGTAAGATTGAAGATTGAAGATTGAAGAGGTGAG
>CAZXGO010000039.1:7320-20206 GCA_964640035.1 uncultured Chitinophagales bacterium | reverse complement strand
CTGCTACTTGGATTAAGTCCTCTCTTTTTGTTAGCTGGACTTGCTCTGGTTATCGTATCGATGGCTAGACCACAGCTCGAAAACACTATTGTAGAACGCAAAGCAGAGGGTATTGATATTATGTTGGTACTTGATATTTCCACCTCTATGAAGGCGGAAGACCTAAAACCTAATCGATTCGATGCCGCAAAAATTGTGGCTAAGGATTTCATCGACAAACGAATCTCAGATCGAATAGGCCTGGCGATCTTTGCAAAAAAGAGCTTTACCGTTGTTCCACCGACTCTCGATTACGATTTGGTAAAAAAACTAATTGATGAAATTGAGATGGGAGTGGTTGAAGATGGCACAGCTATTGGAATGGGATTAGCCACAGGGGTAAATCGACTCAAAGACAGTAAAGCAGAAAGTAAGGTGGTAATTCTACTTACTGATGGTCAAAATAATGCGGGAGAAGTAGACCCAGTAACCGCAGCAGACCTTGCTGCCTCCTACGAAATTAAAATTTACACCATAGGTGCGGGTACCAAAGGGATGGCACCTTACCCCATGGTAGATGCAGTATTTGGTAAACGATATCAAAATATAGCAGTCGATATTGATGAACCGATGTTACGAGAAATTGCCAAAAAAACTGGGGGAGAATATTTCAGAGCCACCGATACCAAGTCTTTATCTCAGATATATACTCAAATTGACACTCTGGAACGTACTGAAGTTGACGAACTAATTTACACGGATTACAAAGATTTATACCATCAGTATCTATTCCCAGGGCTTATCTTGATTATTCTTGGATTCATACTTGATAGGTCTGTGCTTAGACTTGAATTGGCATAAGGTGATGTTTAAAGCAATCTTACATACGTTCCCGTATGTTCTGGGGCTAATGCTCCACGTGTCGCTTACGTTCAGTGTAGTGTTTGCACAAAGTACAGATTATCAATTCAGCGGGGATTACAAATCTCACATACTTCTCGATTCCACTCTTGATGTTGCGTTCAATGGTGGGTACAATGAGACCTTTTTCGACAGTTCAATCATAGCACCATCATACATGACGAGCTGGTTTAGAATAATTGCTATTCTTCTGGTTTTTGGGATTATTTATCTCACACTTCAACTATCAAAAAAAAAATGGAATGCACTACAGCAAAAGCGTATTGCACTCATTCTTGATGCCCAGGAACAAGAAAGGAAACGTATTGCAGCTGATTTACATGATGGAGTAGGGCAGCTTTTATTTGCAGTAAAATTAAGACTGGATTATGCTAAGAAGAAAAGCTCGAGAGATACGAATGAATTGAATGAAATAATTACTGAATCACGATCATTACTTGATAACATCGCTGACGAAATACGAAATATTTCATATAACCTAGTCCCATCCTCTTTAAAAAAGTTCGGCTTAGTAAAAGCAATTGAGGAAACACTTCAAAAAACAAATTTTGGACATGATTTAGTTATAAAATTTATACCTGTAACTCAAAATGATCGTTATAACGAAAATATTGAACTAACCTTATATCGAATATTTCAGGAATTACTTTTAAATGCTACAAAACATGCGAATGCTAAAGAAATCGATATTCAATTGATTGAACATCATAACGAAATTATTCTCATGTTTGAAGATGATGGAAATGGTTTTGATTATCAAAAAGCACTGAGTGAATCGACTGGGAGTGGTATTTCAAACATTAATTCCAGAGTTCATATTTTAGGTGGAACGCTTCATTTTGACACCAAAAGCAACGACGGTACCACGGTCACAGTAACCATTCCCAAACGATACTAATATGGTAAACGCTACACCCAAAGTTCGAGTAGTACTGGCTGATGATCATAAAATACTGCTTGACTCTTTAAATTTTGTACTTGCAAAACAGCCAGATCTGGAAGTGGTCGCTACTGTACGGAATGGTTCCGAATTATTAAATATACTTTCGTCTACGTTCGTAGATGTTGTTATTATGGATATTCAAATGCCCGAATTCGACGGTTTTCAAGCTGCGGTTAGTATTCGGACTCAATATCCAATGGTTAAAATATTAGTCTTAAGCATGCATAATGACCGATCATATATCGAACGAATGTATGAGCTTGGTGCATCGGGATATCTCCTTAAAACCGCTGATATCGATGAAATTATCGATGTTATACAAAAAGTTGCACAAGGAGAATCATATTTTAATCCAGAGATTGTACTGTCATCGATGAGCCGATCATCAAACAACTCCATGGAACTCAAACTCACCCGCCGTGAACGACAGGTGATCGAGCTCATCGCAAAAGAAAATAGTAATGTTCAAATTGCCCAGATATTGAATCTAAGCGTTGGTACCATCAACTCTTACCGTAAAAATCTATTGAAGAAACTCAATGTAAAGAATACTGCGGGACTCATTCGCTTTGCAATGAATCATGGAATTTTGAATTCATAAACAGGTAGCCCCGAGGCATATTTGTTCACCTGTAATGGCATCAAAAAGTAAGGTGCTAGCGTGGCTATCTGGTAGCTCAACTTCTTTGATCACCCCATTTTTAAATCGAATCTGATGTTTACCACCTCGTTTCGTATGGTATACAACCAAACCATTTCCTGCGTATACCACATCACCGGTTCGATCTGTATACATATGAACTCCTGCTTTTTCAAAAACGCCTCTCATCGTGGCAGCATCTGTTATGGGTAAAGAGGCATGCCAGTTTGTATGATTTTTACCGGCTTTCATCACGAGTGCCGGGGTCTTATCGTGATCAAACACTGCAAAAACACTTGCTTTAGGATCACTCGGAATAAACATCGGACTCAAGGTTGTATCCGGACGACTCCAGTATTTCTTAAGTGTATAGGGTTTAGCACCTGGAATAAGTGTTGAATCAGGTTTAACAGTAGGGAATGGGAAGGCATCGTTGCCCAACCGCATCGATATACCGGTTGTTTTAGAAACACGATTTATATCTAATTTTTTACCATCGGAATATCCTGAACCATAAAACCATACTAGATGTCGGTCATTGTTGGCAACTAACGAATGAATACGAGCTCGTTTTGCGTCATCCATCAGATACGTATTACCAAAGACGATTACCTTATATGGACTGAGATCCATTTTTTCTAAGTCGTTAATATGTACTGTTTCAAATGCGGCTCCAGAGTAATGCGCTGCTAATGTACTCCAGTTAATTCCAGTATTGGTTAAGGCATCTGAAAAGCGTCGGGATGCCGTGTGATAAAACACCTCAGTATCATAGACAAACAATACATCGGCTTCAGTTTTATATGGTTTATTTAATCGATCTTCGTAGATCTTTCTGATTGTCTTTACATCCGTCATAAGCTCCGGATGATCCCACCAGCCGTATTTACCCCTATGTTTTTGAAGGGGATTATCGAAAATGACTCCACCGGGACCAAAATCGAAATACCACAGACCTGTTCCTTTTGTAAGGCTAAATAAAACATTTCTCTGCATCACAGCGATACTGTTGTCGAGTTCAGATCGATAATTTGGGTAAACTTTGCTTAACAGTACCGGTTGTTGATCCATTTCATCTAACCACACTTTTCCATGTAGTCTCACAGTTTGAAGTAACCCTCGTGATCGATAGGGGTGACCCGGTAAGTGAGCATCCGGTTCGTATACTTGGGGTGCAGAAACAAAATCAATATTGGGTGATTCTAACACTTTATGATAATCGAGATGACCGCCAGCCGCATCGCGACCAAAAACAGAAAAGAAGTATCCCCAGAATGTGCCAACGATAATAGGTCGATTCCATTCAGTTTTAACAAGATTGGCAAAGTGAAGGATGCGATTGGTCACTAATTCATGTTGAGCTCTATAATAGTCGCCAACCCAACGTTCTGAAACCGGGTCACGAAATAGTCCATTTTTAGCAATACGATCTTCCATATTGGGTACTCGAACGCCCGCAATGGTGGCATTTGGTATACCCCAAGCCTTTTGAAGTTCTTTGTCGGACCCATATTTCTGAGTTAGCCATTGTCTGAACCATTGATGCATCGCCTCGCTTTGGTCGGGCTCATTGTACATAAAACCCCAGTAATGCCACTCACCGTATACCGCACCAGCGATATGCAGGCCAACAACATACTGAGCTTCGGGAGTTTGCTGGAATTCTTCAATGAAGCGTTTTGTCATTTTTGTAGCGTCATCCATCCATTTACTAGAAGCCAAACTTTCACGACGTTGTGCTCGGAAATCATCATCAATAATGCGTTTGAAACCATAATCGACCCCCACCTGATACTCATTTACATCTATGTAAACCGTCATTTCCTCAGGATTCTGGTCACGCCACCATTCGGGCATATGGAAATGATATCTCAAATAGAGTGCAGCACCGGGGCACACCTCTTGTACACCTTGTACCTGCTTACGTGCAGGGGTAATATCAAAGGTGCCGTCTTCAAACCACATTTGTTCAAGAAAAACCGTCATGTAAAACTGTTTAACCCCGGCATCACAAAATTGCTTGATATTCCACTGAGGTACTTCTTCCCAGGAAAATCGACCACCTGGAATGTCTGGTAATGCATAGATATACGGAATTTGGGGATTCCCGTTTATATGAATTGTTGGTGAGCCAAGATGTGCTTTTACTTCACCAGTTAGGGGTAAGGAGCCAAAGTGGCTTTGCGAAAAACTAACTGATGGAAACAATACAACCAGAAATACGATAGTCGCCAGAAGGGAATGCATGAACTATGGGGCTTTAAATAGAAGGAGATCGCAAAGTAATTTTTTTCCTCCTTATCGCCAAGATTCTGAATAGAATTTTATTTCCTTGACTCATCAATGATTTTCCTGTTGTTTAACACCTATTTGTTCTGCATTTTTTGGTCCTAATTTTCATGTTTCAAATGTACATATGCGATCAGATGCAGTAGTGTTTACAGCACCCAACAAGGTGGAATGGATGCACATTGAATCACCAGCACCTGGTGATGACGACATTGTTATAGAAATTCATCATTCTTGGATTAGCAATGGTACCGAAGGCTCCTTCCTGCGTGGAGAACGCCTGTCTGGCGATCAAGCCTGGCACGCTGGCGACCCAATGCCTTTCCCAATGGTAGCTGGCTACCAAAAAGTAGGTCGAATCCTATCGATGGGAGCTCACGTCACCGGATTCGAAATCGGTGAAATGGTCTTCGCCTCCATGAGTAAAGTGACTGGCATGTTCGATAATCGCTTTGCAGGTCACGTAAGCCCATCGGTGTGTGATAAAAACGCAGTGATGAAAATTCCAACTGGAACCGATCCTCTGGCGGTGTCTGGACTTGTTCTAACCCAGGTTGGGTATAACTGCGGTATGCGACCTACGATTCGGCCCGGAGAGTGTGCGGTAGTAATCGGCGATGGACTCGTTGGTCAGTGGGCTGCGCAAACCTTGCATCAACGAGGAGCTCAGGTGCTCATGGTTGGTAAACACCCCTATCGCCTCGAAAAAGCCAAGAAATATGCTCAAATAGCCTGTAGCCCAAATGATTTTGGAACTTCGGTCTATGAGATCTTAACCTTACCCAAGGTTCAGGTTATCGTTGAAACCATTGGAAGCGTTCCAGCAATGTATGCATGGCTTCCAAAGATGAATCGAAACAGCCATATTGTTGTCGCCGGTTTTTATAAGCCCTCCGGAGCGATCGATATACAAACCGCACTCCAGGATTTTCGCAATTATGAAATTTCATTCGATCTGGTATCTGGGGCAACAGGCCCTAGAATGGAAGAAACCATGTCATGGATTGCACAAGGAAAATTGAATACCCTCGACCTGATAAGCCATCGTTTTAAAGCGGAAGATGCTGCTTTGGCTTGGAAGCTCATTGAATCTAAATCGGAACCTGTTTTGGGTGTAGTGCTTGACTGGCCCGCAACTCGTTCTTAATAACTTTTATGACTATGAAAATCCTGCAAATCTCGAAACCTGGTCTCGCGGAATGGATAGATGTACCTCGCCCTGAACCTGACCCATCTGAGGTATTGATACGAATTACAGGAGTTACAACCTGTCCACATTGGGATATGCATATCTTTGATGGTGAGCCCATGTTTCCGGGAATGAGCCTACAATATCCGTACTTGTTGGGTCAACCGGGTCATGAAGCCGTTGGTGTGGTTGAAGCCCTGGGTACCGGCGTGGAAACATTAACTGTTGGGGATAAAGTTGCCGCATGGAGGGATACTGGAAAGCCTCGTCAAGGGTTTTATGCTCAGTACAATACCTTTCATGAAAAGGATCTAATCAAAGTACCAGACACGCTAGATGATCAACAAGTTGCCTCATTGGAATTAGCTATGTGTGTTCAGGTATCCTTCCAACAATTGGATACACTTGGTGGAGTAAAGGGAAGACGAATTGGAATTGCCGGATTGGGTCCGGCAGGTTTGGTGGGAGTTCAACTTGCTAAAGCGCACGGTGCTTCCGAGGTCATAGGGTTTGATCCTATGCCAGAACGAAGAGAACTAGCCCTCCAATTGGGAGCAGATGCGGTAATTAACCCATTGACAGCAGACTGGCCAGCATCCCGATCATCAGATGCTCTTGATGATTCTATTGATATGACCGGTTTACCTGCATCCATCGAATTTCTTATGGATAGAACAAGAAGAGCGGTGGCTCTGTTCGGAGTCTTGAGGGAGGAAGTACGATTTACGAGTCGTCATCTTTTTGGCCCAGGACTCATTTTGATGGGATATGCTGATCACAATCGGGCCGCCGCAGAAACAGCCCTCGAATGCATTATTCAAGGGAAACTGGATCTCAGCTCACTTGTAAGTGCAAAAATGAATTTTAATCACTACGAAGAAGCTGTACAATTACTTCGAGAGAAAAAAGCCATCAAAGTACTCTTCGACCCCTGGGCTTAATCGTGGATATTGGCAACTTTAACTAGTTTTGGTAGGTTGATAACCTTAATCTTTCTGCCAGGTAGTTCGAGAATTCCTTCTTGTTTATAATCTGAAAGCAGGCGTATCGTAGTTTCTGTGGCGGTACCAGCCATATTGGCTAAGTCTTCGCGAGACACTGGCACATTCAATGTCAGTCCATCTTCTTCAAAACCATAGGTCTCTTTTAAAAAGAGAAGGGCCTCAGCCAATCGTTCACGCACAGGCTTTTGAGCCATATCGGTGATACGTTGCTGTGCACTTTTTAGATTTTCACCCAACATACGCATGATCTGAAGAGAGAGATTTGCATTTTTCTCGATAAGCTTGAAAAAGACTTCTTTGGGAATGAAACAAACACTGGAATCATCCAGGGCAATTGCTGAGTTTACGTAACGATCACCGCTTAAAAGTGCGCGATATCCCAAGGTATCGCCGTCTTTGGCTAATCGTACAATCTGATCTTTACCATCAACGCCGCTTTGACTTAGTTTTACTTTCCCAGTGTTGATACAATATAACCCCAATGGCCATCCCTGCTCGCTAAAGATAATTTGTCCTCTCTTGTAGGTCGTACAGCCTTTAGCATATTGTAATTCTTCCAGATCTTCTTCCGCTAAATCACAAAATATCGATTTGTGGCGAGCATCACAGTGCTGGCAATGAGGGTTTTGTAGCGATGACTTTGGCATGTAATGAGTATATAATCGTCAATTGACCATAAATCATAATTATACCTAACAAGGTAAGCAAGTTGTATTCCGTGATCAACTAAATTCGGGTATTATCGCTCATGAAACCTGATATATGTCATGTTTTTCGGTGATCATCGTCATTGGTGGCACTTGATATTTGCTTGATATTTTTGTGTAACCTGAGAAAGGAGTGATCACAGTGTATCAACACATAGCATTTAACCAACTTGAGCCACCATGTATCGCTGAGTTTATTACCAGCAGATATCATGCTCAATTAAGAAGTTTAGGACCCATACTATCAAATCAGCTAAACAAGCTTAGAGAAAAAGATAGCTCATTTAAACAAGAACTAACCGCCATCAGTGGGCTCTTTCAGCGTTTGATGGATGATCTTTCCAGTCATATGCGAAAAGAGGAATTTGTTTTATTCCCATACATAAAAGAGCGATCAAGGGAACAAGCAGACTTTGTTCAAAGTATGCCATTATTGAATTCTGTATTACAGCAAATGCGCAGAGAACATCGTCAGTTTACCGATACTATGTCACAAATTCGAAGGTTATCTAACAATTTTACTCCTTCAGAAGATTCATGTACGCAAACACGACTATGCTTAGCCGTTTTGAATGAATTCGAATCTGATCTACTGGATAACATCTATCTCGAAAATAACATTTTATTTCCAAAATTAGTCGAGATGGAACAAGACCTAAGTTTGCAAACCCAATCCGCCTCTCAGCATGATTGATCAGGAAGTCATGGTTTTCAAGATCTATTCCAATAACTTTGAGAGCTAAACTAACACATCTAATCCCTGCAATAACATTGCTCTTGGGTCTACTTTTTATTTTACGAGGATTAGGCTTGGGGATACCAATGATTAGTCCTCCCCCTGAAGTTCTTCAAACAGGTTTGGCTCAGGGGCAGTCTTGTCATTAAGCGTTGATCAAATACGCCACCACACTGGCAACATAAAAACTAAGCCCAATCACCAGTAGACTTAGTTCAATCATATATAATGTTGTTTTCTGATCACGATATTGGATAATATCGATGAGCATTTGACGACGATCGGTGCTTACAAACTGGGTCATCCATTGTATACGCAGACCACCGGTTAGAAGAACTATAAGGGCAGCAAGCACAAATACTATTCCAACAGTCATAGAATATCTAGCGAATACACCACTTCTAGCTATTGCAGGACCCGAGAACCCGGTAATCGTCAATGCAAGAGTTCCAACAGTAAGTAAAAGCTGGGAGCGAGCCTGGATTACGTCGAACTGGTGACGTATGATATCGAGTGACTTACTAAAACCAGCCTCTCCAGGATAGATAATTTCAAGACGCTGGGCCTCCGATTCAGGATCAACTTTCCATTTTACCATAGATAGCATACCTCATTATACCAGTGTAGAATATCATGAACTACACTAAAGTACGATATTTGGATATAAAAACGAGCCGATTTAACGACCAAAGGCAATAACGCGCAGCATTGGTATTCTGGCGGCAACACCAGCAGGTAGCCAGCTGGCCATCAGGCAGAGTACCAAGGTGATCATACTAACCCAAACAAAATCCATGGCCTGAATCTGAACGGGTGCATTTGCCATGTAGTAATTATCTTCGGAGAGGGGGATAAGTTGCCAGGTGTCTTGAACCCAAAAAAAACTCAATGCAATGAGGATCCCGATGAATAGCCCCCAAAAAGCCACCAATAAGCCCTCGAAAAGAAATATTCTGCGAATCTGTTGATCAGTAGTTCCCATGGTTTTGAGTATGCCTATATCTCGCGTTCGCTCTAAAACCATCATCAATATTGCTCCAATCAGGTTAAATGCTGCGATCAATACAAGCACTCCAATTATGATCGGAATGGTTTGTTCCTGTAGATTTATCCAGGCAAAAATATTGCCGTACGTTTCATAGATACTTGCTGCATAATATGGGAAGAATATTACGTCGTTGATTACTTCATTGATAGTTGAAATCGCCCCGGGTTCACTGACTTCAACTTCAATAATGCTAGCCTGTTGGGTGTCAAATTCAAAAAGACGACGTGTTTGATCTATATGAACATATACACTGACATCATCGAATTGTTCAATTCCGGTTTGATAAATCCCTCTTATTTCAAACTGCGCAATACTGGGTTGATTATCCAGACTGGGTAACCCTCTTGCAGCGAAAATGGTAATGGTACTGCCTACTTCAACACCGAGTCTTCGCGCAAGACGAATTCCTACAACAGCGCCATAGCGACCATTTTCATCCGATTCGAGTGAAAAATCCCCCATTTTCACAAATCCAGGGATTCCAGTGAGGTCGCCCTCGTACGGTACACCTTTGATGAAACTACCTTCAACAAGATTGCCACGTTGCACCATACCCTGACCCTGCAACACCGGTATAGCATTGGCTACACCATCGAAATCCTTAACCCATTGTACAAGAGTATCGGCTTGGTCAATACGCTGCCCGCCCTAGGTTTCAATCGTAATATTTGGGCCAAATTCGAGTGTTTTTTCTTGTATGACAGCTTTGAAGCCATGCACGATCATAAGTGCAATGAGTAAACCCGCTGATCCCAATGCTACTCCGCCTATAGCAATGCGTTTTATAAACGCGACAAATCCCCCAGCCGATCTACTCGAGCTGAAATACCGTCGCGATATAAAAAACTCAAATTTCAACCATCACCCCTTCAATTTTCATTCTTTAACTCTTCAATCTTAAACTTACCGCTCTGGTCTCATATGCGGAAAGAATAAAACATCCCTAATCGACTCCTGATTGGTCATTATCATGGCCAAACGATCGATTCCAATACCAAGACCCGCTGTTGGGGGCATTCCGTATTCGATAGCACGCAAGAAGTCCTCATCTAACTGCATAGCTTCATCATCACCCTTGTCGCGTAATTTCATTTGCTCTTCGAAGCGTGCTCGTTGGTCGATAGGATCGTTGAGTTCACTAAAGGCATTACATATTTCCTTGCCATTACATATACCTTCAAAACGTTCAACCAGACCTGGTTTACTACGATGGCGCTTCGCTAATGGACTCATTTCAACCGGATAATCTGTGATAAAATGAGGTTGAATAAGTTTGGGTTCCACAAACTCACCAAAAAGCTCATCTATGATTTTCCCAGATCCCATAGTTTTGTCGACATGGACTCCAAGTTTGTGAGCAGCATCACGCATTTGATCCTCTGACATCCCACTCAGATCAACCCCTGTATGTTGAGCAATGCTTTCTAGCATTGGAATTCTTGGCCAAGGACGTTTAAAATCGATGATGTGATCTCCAACGGGCACTTTGGTAGAACCATGAAGTGTAATTGCCACTTTTTCAACCATCTCTTCGACAAAATCCATCATCCAGTTATACTCTTTGTACGCAACATATAACTCAACCTGCGTGAATTCCGGATTATGGAAACGACTCATCCCCTCATTGCGGAAATCTTTCGAAAACTCATATACCCCGTCGAAGCCTCCGACAATGAGTCGTTTCAAGTATAACTCATTGGCAATGCGTAAGTACAAGGTCATGTCAAGCGCATTATGATGTGTTACAAATGGTCGTGCTGCTGCACCACCATAAATAGGCTGCAGAATGGGCGTTTCAACTTCCAAATACCCCATACTATTCATGAAATCGCGCATTACCTGTACCATTTGTGTGCGTTTTCTAAACACGTCACGAATGTGTGGATTGACCACAAGGTCAACATAGCGTTGACGATAACGAGCTTCCTTATCAGAGAAGGCATCAAAGACGACCTTGCTACCATCTTCCTGCTCCACTTCTTTTGGAGTTGGCAGAGGTTTGATTGTTTTACACAATAACTCAAAGTGTTCAGCATGCACTGTTAGTTCACCCATCTTTGTGCGAAATACAAAACCCCTAACACCGACGATATCACCATGATCGATCAAACGCTTGAAGACATCGTATCCTTCATCTGTGATGTCATCACGTCTCAGATACACCTGAATCGTACCAGAGCTGTCTTGGAGGTTGAAAAAAGCTGCTTTTCCCATCACGCGACGGGTCATAAGCCGACCAGCAATACTCACTTGTGTGGTATTTTGGTGGTCTTCGGAACGCTCTAAAGATGGGTCATCAATGATCTGTTGACTAGTATGTGTCACGACATACTCATTAGGGTAAGGGTTTATTCCCTGATCAATAAGTTGCTGTAATTTTTCTCTTCTTAGCTGTTCCTGCTCCGATAAACTAAGTTCCTGCTCGTCAGACATATCTATTCTGTAAAATGAGGGGTTAAAAAGGGCTGACTACGATTGAGTCACAAATTCCATGGTCATCTCAATACGATTGACGGGCATGTCGCCAGGACCAGTTGGTGACCCTGCAATAGCATCAACTACATCCATACCATCAACAACTTCACCAAATACGGTATACTGGCCATCTAGAAAATGAGCACCTGTGTTTGCATTTACTATATAAAACTGACTACCGCTGCTCTCACGCCGTGGATTCACTTGGTCAGGTAAACGGGCAGAAGCCAAGGCCCCTTTTTTATGCGTAAGATGTGAGTGAATTTCAGCCGGAACGGTGTATCCTGGTCCACCGGTTCCCGGATTACCATTTCCTTCATTTCCCGGAATAGTATTGGGATCACCACCCTGATTCATAAATCCAGCTATAACACGGTGAAAGATGTTGCCATTGTAAAATCCATCTCGAACAAGTTTTTCAAAGTTAGCCTTGTGGAGTGGAGTTTCGTCGTACAGGCGCACAGTGATGTCGCCAAGAGTGGTTTTGATGCGGATCATGAAGATGATTTAGGTTCATTAGGATACAATCTCCTAAATTACGACGAAATCAGCTCACTTTCCACGAAAGAGGTTTATTCCTTTCCTTAGGACTCTCCAGCTATCTTATGCCCATAATCCCGCTTACAACGTACAACTCAATCAATTCAAAGGATCGTTTCCTTGCATTTGAGCCTATTTGGGAGGAGCATCTTTTTCCAACTACGATTCCAGCGTATCTGTTACCCCTATCAAACACCTTTCAAAATCTAGATCGTAGAAGGATGTTTTTGCAATCTCGGCTCATGATTCACGAAATGGCTGATATGTACTTGGGGGTCCCTAATGAGTTTAAAATCTTAAAAGAGGAGCTGGATAAACCTTTTGGTATCATAGGTAGCAGTCCAGGTGTAATCGTAGCTATAAATATTGTCATATTCATCGTGACGATACTTTTCCTGTGTCTGTCGATACTGGT
>CAZXGO010000039.1:0-7310 GCA_964640035.1 uncultured Chitinophagales bacterium | reverse complement strand
ATGCTTGATTTTCATAAAGAAATTGGCATTGATGCAGAATGCATCGATCGCAAAACTCCCCAACATCTCAGAATCAGAATTCTGCATCATGACGAATCCCAAAACAAGCAGTTGATGTCGATCGATACAATCATACTTTGGGTTGTTAAAGAATCTATCTTAAAACTTCTTGGTAGTGGACTCAGACGGTCGATGAGTTCAATTCGTATCCATTCCTGCTCAAACCATCGTTATCAATGCACCGTCGATGGTACAGAAATAGAATCGAATGTGATCACATACGAAAATCACTACATCGCTATTTCTGAGTATATTTGACCATATTAACCCATTCGAAACGATCTCATGTCTGATATACTATCTAACAAGGAACTCCTTCAAAAGGCAATCTCAATACTGGCTCCCGTAGAAGGACCTGAACCGGTAAAGTTATTATTTGTTCCACCGCATGTAACAGAGGGAAATCGGCATCAATTTGTTCAAACCTATTCTCATATCTACGGATTAAAATATGAGGTAGTTGTAGTGGTAGAGGATGTCGATCGGGTTTTAGAAAAGCGTATATCCATGCCTGATTTCGAGACCTTTGAATCCATATTTGGTCCTGTAAAAGCACACGATTCCGTTCGTAATGAATTCGCCGACGAAGATGATGATTTGTACGTTGACAATGGTGGCGTTCATTCGAACTTGGCAATTAGTCATCAACTTCCATTTCTTCAAGCAGCCTTAGGAGATTTTCAAGTCGTAAGTGTACAACTGTATGAACAAGAAAGACCCAGTATTATTAAAGAGCTTGCCTACGTTATTGAGGAAATATTGGGTGAGCGTTCTGCCCTAATCGTTTTATGTTGTGATTTAGCCTCTAACCGGAAGCCTGATTTGGCTCGCTTGCATGAATATGTTGCCAATTCTGATATGTCTAATATTTTTAATGTGCTCAATTCAGGAGTCATTCCCATGAAAGGTCATGGTCCTTTTATCACGGGTATACTTGTCAGCGAATCATGGAATCTAAGTGTTCAATTCAATCCAGTTGATAACCATGATGGATCTCAATCCCTTATATCCGGGAAAGCAAGTATGCAATTGCGCACACAAACGGCATGAACAAACCACGCATTTCACTTATTGGATACGGCCGTCTCGGTCAGCAACTCATACACTGGTTGGCAGCAGGGGGGTATTCCCTTGAAGGGATCTTCAGTCGAGGTACACTACCTATGAACCCTGATATTTTTCAGGCAAAGAGTACCGGTATCTTCCCAACCAGTAAAGCGGAACTTGGAGATCTACTTGTTCTTTCGGTTAATGACGCTTCAATACCGCAAAGTGTTACCCAACTCACATCCCTTGACTTAACCGGTGTTTGTGTCGTTCATACATCCGGAGCGCTTGCCTCCTCAGTCTTAGATCCACTTCGTGATAAAGGAGCCCATGTTGGGGCCTTCCATCCGTTACAAACATTTGGTTCAATTGGAAAGAAAAATCCCTTCAAAGGGATTACCATCAGTATTGAAGGCGACTGGAAGTGTATCGAAATCCTGCTTGATCTGAGTCGTAATCTGGGTGCACAGCCCTATCAGACCGATGCTCGCGGTAAAATGCTCATCCATCTTGCATGTGTATGGGTTTCTAATTACCTGCAAGTTCTTCTACATGCCGCTTCCACAACAGGAGCACCTGCTTCGATGAAATCGCAGCAGTTATTCACTATACTTCGACCACTCATCGATCAGGCTCTTGATAATGCCAATGAAATGGGAGCGATAAAAGCACTTACCGGACCCGCTTCTCGTGCCGATACCATCACCATAGAACGCCATCTCCAGCTCTTGGATGACCACCCTGAATTTCGATCGCTTTACGTTTCGCTTGCTCAAATAGCAGCCTCTATGGCCCATGAGCGTGGAAGTCTTGATACAAACATATTAGAACAATTGAATAAGGTTCTACATCCAGATGAAAAGCTCTGACGATTATTTTGAGCGTGTTTGGGAAGTGGTGGCTAAAATTCCTGCAGGACATGTTACAACCTATGGTGCAATATCTGCTCATCTAGGACTCAAATCTGGCGCTCGTATGGTGGGTTGGGCCTTGAATAAAACCATCGATATGGATCATAGAAATATTCCAGCTCATCGTGTCGTAAATCGACTCGGAGAACTTAGTGGCGCCATCCATTTTGGTCCACGTGTAATGCGTGAACGATTATTACAGGAAGGTGTTATATTTGTCGATGACCATCGCGTGGATCTGAAAAGGCATTTTTGGGATCCATCCTTACCTTAAATCATTTCGCATGAAATTGTTCTTCCTACTGATAATGAGTGTGATGTTTGTAGCGTGTGAATCTGCAAACTCAAATGAGGCTCAAGAAATGAGTGAAACAGCTGCTGTTGAATTGCTTACGGATATCGCCTCAGAAGAAATCGAGACGCTTATTGCGAAACACAATGCAGATGGAAAAGTTGTTTTAGTAAACATCTGGGCAACCTGGTGTGGACCCTGTGTCGAAGAGTTTCCGGATATTGTTGAGCTTAAACATAAGTATAAAGATCAGTTGGAGGTCGTTTTTATTTCCGCAGATTTTCCCGAAGACCGTGAACGAGCACTTCAATTCCTTAAAGATCAAAAGGTAACCTGGGAAACATATATGAAAACAGGTAAAGATGAGCCCTTTATCAATGCTATTTCCAACGACTGGAGTGGAGCTTTGCCTTTTACAAAGATCTATAGCAAAAATGGTCAAATAACCTCATATTGGGAAAATAAAGCCAGTTTCGAAACGTTCGAAACAGCGATTTTAGAAGCCATAAATGTTAATCTATAATAGAACGCTCTATGAAAAGAATAATTCCAGTACTTACACTAGCCTTAAGTGTGTTTATAATATTTTCAGCGCTTGATTATGCTTCAGACAGTGTTAAAGATGAACTTGAGCTTGGTAAAAAAGCTCCACTTACCACGGTAAAAATGCTCGATGTATCCGGAAAGAGCATGTCGCTTGAGGATGTTAACGGACCAAACGGTTTATTGGTTGTATTCTCCAGCAATACCTGCCCTTGGGTATTGGCCTGGGAAGACCGTTATCTCACGATAGCAGAACTTGCCAAAGAAAAAGGTATTGGTATGATCGCTATCAACTCAAATGAAGCTTCACGTGGTAAGGAAGACTCATATGCTGAAATGCAAAAACACGCTAAAGAAAAAGGGTATACATTCCCGTATGTAGTGGACGAAAACCATGTTTTAGCCGACGAATACGGCGCTACGAAGACCCCTCATATCTATCTTTTTGATAAAAATAACACCTTAGTGTACAGAGGTGCGATTGACGATAGTGCACGTGATTTATCTAAGATCGAAAATCGTTATCTTGCAGACGCAATTACTGCCATGGTAGCAGGTCAAAAAATCAAGACGACTACATCGAAAGCTCTGGGTTGCACGATCAAACGTGTAGAATAAACCTGGAATTCTTGAAATTTAAAGGCCTGCTTCAATAGACGCAGGCCTTTTTTTGTTACTGCAATATATCCCATGCCCACCTGGACCCTTTTTACTGAATTTACCTTTGATGCTGCTCATTTGATTGAGGGCTATGACGGAAAATGTGCAAACTTGCACGGACACACCTATAAAGTTCGCATTGCGGCAAAATCACACACATTGAATCCTTCAGCATATCTAAAAACACCCGATATGGTGTGTGATTTTCGTGAGCTGAAATGGTCTTCTAAAGATGCCACAAAAGGTGGGCTAGACCATGGATACCTAAATGATCTTATTCCAGTAGCTACTACTGCCGAGCGTATCGCCGAATATATCCATCAGGAAACTAAGAGACGTATCCCCTCGGGAATTGAATTGGTAGTTACGGTTTGGGAAACCCCAAACTCCTGGGTGGAGTATACGGATTGAATGTAGATCTGAAGTCGCACCAACCATCAACATCATGACTGAGAGCAACCTAGACACCCTTTATCCGGTGATGGAACACTTTTATACCCTACAAGGAGAGGGTGTTCACACAGGAAAGGCGGCGTATTTTATACGCCTGGCTGGCTGTGATGTAGGGTGTTCCTGGTGCGATGTCAAAGAAAGCTGGGAGCAGGAGGGGCATCCTATAGTATCAGTGAACTATTTGGTAGAGATGGCCCGTTCGAGTGGAGCTCCCTTTGTTGTGATAACTGGTGGTGAACCATTACTTCATGACTTAGACCCGTTGACCTCTGCATTAAAGCAGGCTGGTTTAGCTGTTCACCTGGAAACGAGTGGCTCATCAGAACTCAGTGGCCATTTTGATTGGATTACCTTGTCTCCAAAGAGATTCAAGCTTCCTATGGATGCGATTTATCCGATGGTGAACGAACTCAAGATCATAGTCGTTAACAAAAAGGATTTTGACTGGGCTGAAGCACATGCTTCACAATGTCCACCAAATACTATGCTCTTACTGCAACCCGAATGGGACAGTCCTAACACCATGCCTTGGATTACTGAGTATGTGAAGGCTCATCCCCAGTGGGGTGTCAGTCTTCAAACACATAAGTTCCTAGGAATCCCCTGAAATGAGCCATAACGAACAAACGATTCTGATTACCGGTGCTGGAAGAGGCATTGGTAGAGTTATTGCCGAATATTTTGCACGTAATACGGAATTTAGGCTCTTTTTGATATCGCGTTCAGAAGAACACCTTCTTGAAACTCAACGCCTATGTCGAAGCGCAGGGGCATCTAATGTTGAAATTTTTGCCGCTGATTTGACGGATCCCTCCCAAGTCGAAAAAATAGTTCTCCCTATAGGCTACGACCAAATTAGGGCATTAGTAAATAATGCAGGTCAATTTAGGACTGACTCCCCTGAGAAATTGGATCTTGATGGTATCTATCATCAATTCAATCACAATGCTGTAGCTACAGCATTGTTGACGCAACACTTCTTGCCCATCTTGAAAAAGCAAGATCATGCTCTTATCGTCAATATTGCATCTGTTGCTAGTTTTGTGGGTATGAAGAATGCCGTGGCTTATACGATGGCTAAACATGCCCTTCTCGGCTATACAAGGAGCCTGAGAGAACATTTGAAGGGTACAAACATTGCGGTGACCACTCTCGCTCCAAGTAGTACATGGTCAACAAGTTGGGAAGGAAGTTCAGCTGATCCTGAAACAACGATTCACCCTCAGGATATTGCTATCCAAATAGAAGCCTTAACTCGAATGAGTCCTCGTTCCGTCACAGAGGAAATAAGGGTCGAGCCCCGATAATCATCGATTGATAACAGCTCAGGGGTTTAATATCTTAAACCTTTCGTTCATGTTGTTCAAAACGTATGATTTTAGCTGTTGATGTAGGAGGAACCTTCATTAAAATCGGCCTGGTAGGTGATGGGCAGGTGCTTGCTCGCACGAGCATACCTGCATATTCAGATCGTGGACTATCACAGGCACTTCCGAGAATCAAAGCTGCTGGGCTTGAATTACTTTCACAGAAAGGTGCTTTAATCGACCAATGCGCAGCCATTTCAATTTCTTTTCCATCCATTATTGATGTCAAAACTGGTAACGTTTTATTTGGGTACGGAAAATTTATGGATGCTATGGAGCTTGATTTGCTCGACTGGGCGTTAAAGGAGTTGAATCTTCCCTTAGTTATCGATAACGATGCTCGTGTGGCACTCATGGGTGAATGGTTTCATGGAGCAGGTAAGGGCTTGAATAATTTGGTTATGGTTACCTTAGGTACTGGTTTGGGTGTGGCGGCTCTCATAGAAGGTCAACTCCTTCGAGGAGTGCACGGTCAAGCGGCTATTCTCGGTGGACACCTTTCTATAGACCCAAATGGGCATCTGTGCCACTGTGGTGGGAGGGGCTGTCCTGAAGCTGAGGCATCAACGTCGGTGATTCACATCCGCGCCCAAGAGCACCCTCAATACAGGGAAAGTGAGTTGTCCAAGCTCGAGAGTATTGACTACACCCATGTTTTTCGATTAGCAAAATCTCAGGACCCTGTTGCAAACGCTTTGAAAGATCGCGCCATCGAATCTTGGGCTACTATGATGATTAACCTGATCCATGCCTATGATCCAGACCGCCTTATCGTTGGTGGTGGCATCGCTGCAGGGTGGGATGAGTTCATGCCACAGGTGATTGAACGTATATATCAATGGAATCATACCCCATGGGGTAGGGTACAGGTTGTGCCCGCAGAAAAAGAGAATGATGCTGCCCTTTTGGGGTGTGAAGTACTATGGAATATTCAAAAAATGAAACAAAGTGTATGATTAATCTGGAACACATCGTAAGTAGAATTGACCTTGAATCGGGAATCATTCAAGGAGCACCCCTAATCAAACGATATCTGTCTGATTTAGATGGATCATTTTATGATAAAGAGTCTTATCGGCGAGCATTATCGCATGAAGATCCATTAGTTTATATGGTATCGGCAATAGAACCAGATTCAGGGGATGGTGATCTACATTATGGTTTAGGTGTTATTTATCCTGGTAAAATTGGTGACGAGTATTATTTAACAAAAGGTCACCTTCATGCATGGAGACCCGCAGCGGAGTTTTACATCGGATTAAAGGGCACCGGAATGATGCTTCTGGAAGATGAAGCCACAAAGGAATCTGTTATGGCACCCTTAGGTGAGAACCAGGTAGTCTATGTGCCTGGTTATACTGCGCATCGTACCGTAAATGTTGGTACTGAACCTCTGATGTATGTAGGGATTTATCCTGCTAAAGCTGGACACGATTATTCAAGTATTGCGGAAAATAATTTTAAGATGTGTATCATCGACAAAAGCGGTACACCTGTTATGATTAAACGTGAGGATTTGTGAAGTATAAAACGAAGCCCATCCCATCTAAAAAACCAAAGGTAGATCTGGTGGAACGTCCCTGGGGAAGTTTCAAACAATTTGCATTCAATCAGGATTGTACCGTCTCGTTGATGACGGTTTTGCCTGGACAACGATTGAGTCTGCAGTCACACACCGGAAGGGCAGAGCTTTGGATAGTTTTAGATCCCGGTGCTTTGGTTCAAGTAGGTAATACGATAAAAGAATATGAACCAGGCGATGAAATCTGGATTCCAGCAGATGAAAAGCATCGACTGAGCTGTGCAGCAGCTTCACCTGTAAGAGTTCTTGAAGTAGCTTTTGGCAATTGGCAACAGGCTGATATCAAACGCTATGAAGATGATTTTAAACGACCTACGCAAGGAGAATAAATGTCACACACAGTTTCTAAACATGCTCTTTTATTTGCTACTTCTGTAGCTGCTATGGGGGGATTC
>CAZXGO010000038.1:20114-20624 GCA_964640035.1 uncultured Chitinophagales bacterium | reverse complement strand
AATGTCCACATAATATGACCGGAAACATCCGGCTAAACATATCGAAACTCGCATAGTTTCCTCCTTTGTAAATAACTATATAGCAAAAGCCCTATAGCAAAAAAATGCGCCCCCGACGCGAGAAAAGGCCATCCTGCCCCCTTGACAGATCCGCTTTCTCTAGTTACGAGAAACCCCTGGCCCCCTCCCCCGGGGGGCTTGACAGGGGGCAGGAATGAGTGTATATTTAATATATACCTTTTTATGGAGATCAAGCCGCATGTACTTTTTGTTCGCTGGTGAACGCTACTACCCCGCTGGGGGCATGGGTGACTTCGTGGGAGTGTACCCGACGATCGAGGCCGCTGTGGCGGCTGTCCCGACGCTGGTCGATGAGGATGGGTACGAGATCTACGCGGATTGGTATGAGGTAGCCACGGTGGCTGGTGGGACGTTGGTGACGGTCGTGCGAGGTACGGCATGATTGGAGCGATGATTGATACGATGCTCATTATGGGGCTGGTGTGTGGT
>CAZXGO010000038.1:0-20104 GCA_964640035.1 uncultured Chitinophagales bacterium | reverse complement strand
AGGGGGGCGATCCCGTAAGTTGTTGTCCTGTAAGGACTTAGGGTGCCCCTTGACAATTGGGGCTAAATTGGGTATATTTCAGTATATCCCTTTTTAGGAGTGGTTGACGATGTTCGTGGTGATTTCGCAGAGTGGTGTCCCTCTTGGGACGTTTCAGAACCTCACCGATGCCCAGGCGTTCCGTAACACGGGATGGGGCACGTGGGGAGCTACCGTGTGGCAGGTGCCGACGAATCCTAATCCACAGTCGGGGCCGACCACGGCTACCCCGATCCCCAATCGGGGTCGCTAAGATGACTCACACACAGGAGAAGCAGATGTACAACGTTCGTCCGGGTTGGCGTGTTCCGATGTATTCGTCACTCCCCGCTCACCTTACGGCTCCCAATGGGTTGAACTTCACCAAGTCGGTGCATGACCCGAAGAGCCGGTTGAATCGTGTTCGTGACTACCTTCGTCAGAACGGGCCGTCCTCCAAGCGAGACATCCTCCGTGATGTGTTCGGGAAGGAGATGAACGATAACAAGTACGTTCCGGTCAACGGTCAGTTCGTCAATCGGACTGCCAATACCGTGACGAGTGGTTGGGGTTCGTATCTGTTTGGGTATGGTGTTCGTCACGGGTTCTTCACGAAGGTTCGTCGTGGGAACGTCTGGTACTGGTCGGCTAACTAAAGGAGAGAGAACGATGGCTCAGCTCAAGTGTATTTTCTGTCGGACTCCCCAGAAGGGGAATCGTGACGCCAAGGCAATCCTCTGTGGTTCCTGTGTGTCCAAGCTGGTCGGTTCGCCGGCCGCTATTGGGAAGGCCCCGAAGTCGTCGGCCCCCAAGGTCAAGAAGGAGAAGCAGGTCAAGGTTGCCAAGCCTGCATCCAAGACGGCCGGGTTCGGTCGTGGGTGGCACCTCAAGAAGAGTTTCACTGCTCCCGATGGGACGAAGTACAGCTTCGGGAAGCCGGTCAAGACTACCAAGGGAGGGAAGTAAGATGCGAAAGGTTGTAATCAACACGAAGCACGGTGGGTTCGGTCTCAGCCGTGAGGCGTTCATTGAGTGGGCTCGTCGGAAGGACTTCGGGATCGTTGAGACGAAGCGTGGGGAGGAGTCGTTCTTCCACGCGATGTGGGCGGTCACGTATCGTCCGTTCTCCGAGGAGTTTGAGATGTATGACCGTGAGCGTCACGATGGGCACGACCTCATCTCTGACCACGACATGAACCGTGACGACCCGGATCTGGTGGCGGTCGTGGAGGAGTATGGAGAGGGAGCGAACACCCGCTACTCCAAGCTCAAGGTGGTGGAGATTCCCGAGGATGTGGAGTGGGAGATTCAAGAGTATGATGGGGCAGAGTGGGTGGCTGAAAAACATCGGACTTGGAGCTAATATGGGTGAACGAAAGTGGGCCTGGGATGCCTTCCACGCAGAGATGCGAGATGAGAACGCTGATGTGTGGAGGCTGGAGCGGATGGTGGAGTCGGCAGCAATCAAGGAGTTCACCAGCGATGTCTGTACCAAGCTGGAAGGGCTCCAGACGATTGCTGAGGATTCTGGGAACCCTGGCGTGGTGCTGGGGATTCAGTTGGCGATTCGTGAGATGTTAAACCTCGAGGATGAACGTTGTGACGTATAAAGTGTGGAGCACCTACCCGCCAGCTATCGCTAACATTCCCGGCCGGCGCACCATCGTGGGTGGGACGGTGACACGGGTGATGAAGGATGGGAAGCCGATGGTGCTCCCCGCTGTTGTCCCCGAGAGCGTGGGGCTGGATCAGATTCAATGGATTCGTCCGCCGGCACCAGCCCCCGTGAAGCGTGAAGTAAAGAAGGTGACGGGTTCAAGTGGGAAGGTCTACCTACTGGAACGTCAGCCGAGTGGGAAGTGGACTTGTACATGTCCGGGTTATCAGTTTCGTAAATTCTGTAAACATACAGGTGCTAAGTGATGCAGTTTCCTCGTCGTTATCATACCTACGCAGAGCGGATCGGCCGGCAGGTTGCTGACCTGTGGATGTCCGAGAAGCTCACCATCCGTCGCGTCCGAAAGATTCTTCGGGATGTGATTGGGCCGGATGTACGGATCTCCAGCGGAGCCTTCCGTACCACGGCGATCCTTCCCAACGGTGTCATCAAGGTTCCCCACGATGACCTGGCGATTCGCAGCACGTTCACCGAGGCTCGTATCTTCCAGGCCGTCCAGAAGAACAAACACATCGTCCAGCACTTCCCGGCCTCTGAACTGGTAGCCGTGGAAGGGATTCCGGTCATCATTCAGGAGCTGGTCGATGGGGTGGCGGAACTGTACGACAACGAGAGCGTGGAGGCCGTAGAGGACTTCGGGAAACGATTGGGGATTGGTGACGTACACCTACACAACTATGGGTGGGGGAAAGACGAGCAGGGCCTGTACCCCATCTTCATTGACTGTGAAACGAACCAGCGGCATACGTCTACGACCCCTCAGGAAGTCCAGAAAATCAGTACAAAGCGTGTCCGCTGGGAGTACCCCCTGTGACCTAAGTTGTTGTCCTGTAAGGACTTAAGCCCCCCTTGACTCTGGGGATTAAATAGGGTATATTTCATATATAACTTTTTCCACCGAGGATGTATGAAGTTGCTGACCGTAGGAAATACCAAGACCGTCAAGGGTGAGTCGCTGGGCTATATGACGTTCATCATGCATCTGGCCCCGTCCACCTTGTCGGGCTACCAGACTTGTCCGATGGCCTCCGATGGATGTGCGGCGGCCTGTCTCAATACGGCTGGTCGTGGTCGGTTCACCGCTACGCAGGAGGCTCGTATCCGTAAGACCAAGTGGTTCTTTGAGGATCGAGACAGCTTTATGATTCAGCTGGTGAAGGACATTGAGGCGGCCATCCGTAAGGCTGACCGTGAGAATATGACTCCGGTGTTCCGTCTCAATGGTACGTCTGACATTCGCTGGGAAACCGTTCCCGTCAAGGGTTGGCTGGTGAAGGGCTACGGCGACTTTATGTACGATAACATTTTCCAGATGTTCCCCAACGTGCAGTTCTATGACTACACCAAGCTTCCCAATCGTCGGAACATCCCGGCCAACTATCACTTGACCTTCAGCCGTAGTGAGAGCAACGATGCCTACGTCACGCTGGCACTTGAGGCTGGAATGAATGTGGCTGTGGTCTTTGACACGCTCCCCGAGACGTATCTGGGTCGTCGTGTGATTGACGGTACCGAGACTGACCTTCGGTTCCTTGACGATAAGAATGTGATTGTGGGTCTGATTGCGAAGGCGAAGGCTAAGAAGGATGACAGCGGGTTCACCGTGTTTACACTCAAGAGGGCAGCATAATGTTGAACCGAGACGAAGTGATTGCGGCGTACGCCGAACGTGTGGTGGAGGGGATGGACATGGGTGATATGTACACCTTTGTGTATGAGACGCTGGTGGAGCGGCTGGAGTGCTACCCCGACGAAGATCTAGAAACCGAAGTGCGTGATTTCTACCCTGACCTATTGGAGCCAACCGATGCCTAAGAAACTTCCACACCAGCAGGGGATACGGCAGTGGGTGTACACGGCTCACAGTCAGCACTACGATTGGTCTACGATTGTCGTAGCCCGCACTGTCCAAGAGGCCCGTAGGATTGGGTATCTAGAAGCAACGCGAGTCTTTGGGAACCACGCCCGAGTCCATCGGGATAACATACGAGAGATGACATGACGAACAAGTATGAGCAGTACGACGAGCAGTTTGAGAATCTTCCCCAGCGGGGCAAGATGTCGTCCAGTAAGGAACGGATGATTAACACCAATATGGCTACCCTCAAGCGAGTGGAAGGTGCCCGTAACCGCTACATCAAGGAAGGACTACTCAAGTGATTCGTACGTGCATCAGGTGTAAGGTACCGATTCCACAGGAGCGGCTGGAGATTCTTCCCAATACGCACACGTGTGTGTCGTGTAGTACCGAACAGCAGTACCGTGGGGCAATGGTCTTTGACCACAAGACGGCACCTCGCCTGGTGTATGTCCGCCCCGAGAACAAGGAAGCGATTGAGACGCTCAAGCGTTTCGTCAATCGGGCACGGAAGTAGTATTAAATACCTATTAAGTAGGGGGGTTGACTTTCTACCGATAAATGGGTATATTGAATAGTAACGGTTAAACACTAAACACTAAACAAGGAAACAACAGTATGGAACAGGCCGTCAAGTTTATCGAACTCACCAACGCGTTCGTCAGTACTCTCATTGAGAGCAACAAGTCCGTGGAGCGTATTCAGGGTCGTCGGTTCGATCGTATCAAGTGTAATGACAAGGTAATGTATTTTATTGATCGGAATAGCTGGGAGATCTATGGCTCAAAGAGCTCCTTCCAGTACAATCCCCGCCGGTGGTATGGTACGCTGGATTCGGTCAGTCAGTATTCGTGGGATGGGACTCCGACTCCGAAGGCCGGCACTCCCGCTGAACGCATCTTCAATGAGCGTGAGGCTGAGATTCAGAAGAATTACAAGCCCCGTGGTCGTCCCCGTAAGAACCCGGCTCCGGCTAAGACCGAGACGGATAAGAACTAATATGTCAATCACCTTCCCTAAGCTGTGGCGTCGTCCTCCGAAGTCACGGGAACAGATTCAAGCTGAGTTGTTTGACAATGTTGGGCCGGTGGAGGGATATGTAACGGGATCTATGGATGAGATGCTTCCCGGCGGGTATGAGGTCAATCTAATTCGGATGATTGAGGATCATGCTCCAGGTCGTATTGAACTGATTGAGCGGAGTATCAAGCAGTATCAAGACAACATCGTGAAGCTTCAGTATGAGGCGAACAAACTTCGGACAATTCTTAAGGCGGTGGAGCATGAGTGATATGGTATCGGGGATTGTGGTGGTTCTTCTGGTGATGGTGGTTCTGGTTCTTCTGCTGGGGTTCCCGCTGATGTGGTTGTGGAACGCTGTGATGCCTGACATCTTTAACCTTCCGACGATTACGTTCTGGCAGGCTGTGGGTCTGAACCTTATCAGTATGATTCTTTTTAAGACCAGCCACTCCACTAGTAAGCAGTCCTAAACTATACGGCCCCACCCCAGCGGTGGGGTTCCGTTTGCCCCCCGATCCCGAACAGGAACCGAAAACCCGAACAGGAACCGAAGATCAGCCCCCCTGTCAGGGGGCGCCCCCTCCGAGGGGGGATCCCGTAAGTCGTTGTCCTGTAAGGACTTAACAGGGGGCTTGACAGGGGGCTATTAATGTGTTATTATTATAGTGTGGTCGGGAACGACGGTTCCTGACCCCTTCCCTCAGGGGATGGCTCTTTGAAAACTGAAGGTTGAACGTGTGGTGGGTCGGACGACCAATTCCCGGCCCATATGACACGATGTAAGACTACGGCCCCATCGTCTATCGGTTAGGACGACACCCTTTCAAGGTGTAGAGACGGGTTCGATTCCCGTTGGGGCTATCACCAACCAAACAACCAACACAAGGAAAACACTATGAAGTATAACTACAAGATCGTCGTTGAAGTTCCCCGTGAACTTCGTACCCGTCACACCACCGAGACGGTGGTTGACTCGATGACTCAGTACTTCTACAACAAGAAGAACAAGGAGTCCGCTCTTCGTTCCTTCGGTACTCCGAAGAACCTCGCTACCCTGCGAAAGCAGGGTTTCCGAATCACCCGAACGGAGTTCAAGAAGTACAAGAACCGTTTCCACATTGAACGAGTCTAAGACTCACCTAAGCAACGGCGGGCTCTGACCACCGAAGAGGTTACTCCCGCAACCTTCACCAAGGGATACACTATGAGCGACACTAGTGGGTTGACGTAGACCGGATGGTCAACACCCACGTCGCGGATACGAGTCTCGCTGAAGCCTTCCCGAATGCAACCGTGGGGAATCGCTGAGAGACATCAAACTAGCGCGGAGCCACTCTCTCGTCAAACGGAATCAGCCCGTTGTACTGTGGTGGGTTGAGAGAGTGATGGGCTAGGCCTTCCATCCCACCAACAAAACGCTCCGTTAGCTCAATTGGTAGAGCAAGAGGCTTTTAACCTTTAGGTTCTGGGTTCGAGTCCCAGGCGGAGCACTTCACTAAACAAGGGTACTATGAACAACCAAGACAACAACCTCTTTCCAATCTTCCTTATCGCTGGTAGTATGATAGTGATTGGTACCATAGGAACCATCTACGGTATCATCAAGGGTATCATCTCCATCTTCTCGTAAGGAGTTACAGATGAACAAAGCATGGATTCGTCGTCGGTCACAGTTTGACCAACAGACCTCTGGAAACCTTCTCTTCCGTGTGTGGATTGGGATGGAGCACGTTGAGGCTGTTGAGGATGAACAGACCCGTACGATGTTCTACAAGTGGTACGGTACCGCTCCGCAGTTTCTCACCGAAGCAATCATTCGGTGGGGCGGTCTGACTCCGAAGCAGTATGACTTCGCTCTTCGGAAGTTCCACGAAGTTTTCACTACGGGTCGTCAACGGTACGAAACCCTACAGGCCCAGAAGGACGCACTCATCAAGAGTGGGTGTGTGTGGGTCGCTGGTCGTAAGGAAGTGACGTTGGAAATCCTCTCCATCAAGGAGCGGATGTTCGGCCCGAAGCTTCTGGGTAAGACGCAGGATGGGATGAAGTTGTGGGTGAGTCTCCCCAATGGGGCAGTTGCTCAGAAGGGCAACCACATCAAGATGACGGTAACTGTCAAGCCGTCCGACGATGACCCCACCTTCGCTTTCGGTTCCCGCCCTACCAAGTGGGCAATCATCTAACACTAGGAGGAAGGATGTTTGACGACTTTGATACACAGATTCAGTGCGAAGAGTACTACACGGAGCAGGATGTGAATATCGTCTACTACGACCCCGAGTTCGTGATTGAACGTCTCACCCCCACCGTGTTCCGAATCACTTGGGACAACGGGAAGCACGTGACTCTCAACGACTCTCTGGAAGAAGCCATCTTCACCGGCGAGTCCTTCCGTCTCTGGGACTAACAATGGATAAAGAAGAGAACAAGACAGAACAGAAGCGTGACGAATCATTGGTCGGTGGTTACTACCACGGCCCTTCCAATCAAGCCGGACTCACTAACCGTGAGTATTGGGAAATGATGGAAGAGTACGACCGTGAACGTGAAGATGAACGGTCTAACTGGTACTAAGGAGAACACGATGGCACTTTTTTACAATCCGACACTCAAACGTAAACCGAAGCCAATCAGCAAGACGGCTCAGTTGAAGGAACTCCGTGAACTTCGGAAGTCCATCAAGGAGTGGGCACAGTACGACAAACACCTCGCTGACGCAATGTTGAACGCAGTTGACCTTCTTTCCAAGGGTATCAAGTAAGATGGCATATATGAATCAAGAACGTAAGGCCCGAATCGCTCAGAACCTCAAGCCGATTCTCAAGAAGTATGGTGTCAAGGGTACGCTGAGTGTTCGTAATCACAGCACGATTGTCCTCACCTTGAAGGAAGGTTCCATTGACTTCATCGGTGACTTGAACGCTGAACGTGACAGTCTCTTGGGTCGTACTCAGATTGACAAGGACAGACTTCGTAAGGACTACAACCTTGACATCAACCCGTACTGGTTCCACGAACACTACACGGGTAAGTCCAAGGAGTTTCTGTCTGAGGCTTTCAAGGCTCTCAAGTCCGCTGATTGGTACGACAAGAGTGACGCTCAGATTGACTACTTTGACACAGCCTACTATGTGGATGTGAATGTCGGCAAGTGGAATTCTCCCTACACCTTTACTAAGTAACCAACGATGACTACGACTACCGAAATCCGTGAAGAGTTTCTGTTCCTCAATCGCCTCCGTGAGTCGGGGGCAACCAATATGTTCGGTGCTTCAAGTTGGCTGGAGGATGAGTTTGATCTGACTCCCCGTGAGGCCCGTACGGCACTGAGTGAGTGGATGCAGTGGGTCAATGAGAATCCTTCCAATCTGGATAAGTAAAATGAATACGATTGAACGTCACATCTGGGACTATCTCACCATTATGAATCGTCTTGGTGAGAAGGAGCAAATGGAACAGTTCCCCAATCACCCCAACCTCCGCAGTCACTTCTCAATGGTGGATGGTCGGAAGTATGTAAAGGTTGTCAGTCATTACAATGATGGTACCAGTAAGTCAGTCCACGCTTTCATTGACAAGACGACCGGCGATCTCTACAAGGCCGCCAGTCGGAATGCACCGGCGAAGGGTGTTCGGTATAACCTACTGACCGACCTTCCCCGTATTGAACAGACCGCTGATGTATACGGAGCTTACCTCTACAAGATTACCATCCGATGACCAACGCTGAATACAAGAAAGTAATGAAGGAAGCCAAGCAGGAGTTCAAGGAGTGGTTGTCCGACAACAAGAAGGCTCGGGCAATCGTCAAGAAAGAAGCCACCAAGATTCGGAAGGCTACCCTCAAGTCCCGCACCAAGTAAACCGATGACCCATCAAGAGTATTCTAACATCGCTGATATCCTCGCCTGGGCCCAGAACGAAATCGCTCGGGGCCGTATCCTTGATACCGAGGTTATCCCGATCGTCGCTGATATGATTACCGAGTACGCCCGTCAGTCCAATCCTACGTTGAAGGATATGGACGTTTCAATTCGCTAACAGGAGATAACTATGGATACCATTACGACCCTTTCCGTCAGTACGAAGTACGACACCCATTCGGGCAGCACGCACACCATCACCGTTGAGGGTGATCTGACTTGTACCGACTTCATCCGATATTGTGTGGGTCTGGCGAAGTCTCAGGGGTACATGCTGACCAACATCGCTGATGCACTCGCTGAAGTACATTGTGAGACGGCTGAGGAACTTGATCTTTACGAGGGTTAACAATATGGGTAACGTGTTTGTTCTTATCGGGTTTGACCGTCACGGTGAAGCAGATTCCACTGGCCTTCGGGTCTTTGTGAATCGTGAGAATGCTGAAGAGTTCGGGAACGCTATGGTGGAACTGAATCGGCAGGATCCGTGGACGGAAGGTAACATTTCTTTTGAGATCGTGGAGGTTGAAGTTGAGTAACGTGACAACGGAGCGTACGGTCGCTGAAGTCCTTGGAGCACATGCTGGTGAGCTCGTGAGTACGTGGTACCAGTACGCTTTTGATGGGATGGATTACACCGACGAAGAGAAGGCTGAACTGATTCTCGATCGTGCTCACGGTGACATTGGTGACATTGTGGAGGCGCTTATTTCCGATTATGGATACGAGGCTGTCCACAGTGCTCTCACCGACCTTCTTTCTGTAGCCCTCTAACCCACCAATGATGTATATTCACTACAGGCCCCGCCGTGGGTTCACCCATCGGCTCGTTCGTCTCGTTCGTTTGATGACCACAGCCGGCGTCTTCGCTCGGTAAGGAAAGAGCCCCGCTGATCTCAGCTGGGGCTTTTTTCATGCCCCCTGGTGGGGGCGCTAGCCCCAGCGGGGCCCTGATGATAAAACATCTTAGCGCTAAGATATCAAGGCTAAGATGAAGAAATCTTAATGTGTGCCCACTACCGTTTCCCTTCCGATCCTATTAAATTGCATATATACCCTTTATCATGAGGTTACGATGGCAGTTCCCTTTGAGCAGTTGAATCCTAACGGCGCCTTCTGGTTCGGTGCCTTTCGGGCATGGGTAATCGTTGGTGAGGATGTCCGTGGTTCGGGCAACCTGGTCATCACCGTCCGTGAGATTGGTACCAACGACCTGTTGGCTCACACGACTGATATTCAGGATATCGCTCGTCGTCTCACCCCTCTCTCCTAATCTCACCCGACCCTCGGTTCACGCCGAGGGTTTTTTATTGCCCTAGCTTATGATAAAACGGCCCCCCGCCTGTCAATAGGGCTAGCGTCCCTTGCGTGACACGCTGACGTACTCACACAATGGATGCCTACCACCTACCCCTCGAGAGCATGATATACCCGCTAATGATGATAAAACAACATATTCGTATATGGTTATATATTCAAGTCTAGGGCAAAACAAAACCCGCTGGGTATGTTCACCAGCGGGTTTCGTTCGTTATCGCTTAACGTTCGTAGTCGTCAAACAGATCAAGCTCTTCATACGGATCGAGTTCGTCATCCGGTGGGATGATTTCATCGTAGGGACGGTGCTTGCGACTCTTGGGCTGACGAGCGAAATCCTCGTCACGCTCCCGGCGCTTGCTGTCGTACTTACGTTGATCCTTAAAAGTCTTACCCATTGTCGTTGCTCCTATTCAATTAAGCGTTCATTGCGTAGTCACCGGCCGTGTAATTCTGATCCCACGGCGACTCAGTACCAGCCGAATTCGGGAGGTACTTCTGGACGAGCTGCTTCATATAGGTGCGTTCCGAATCCACGCCACCGGCGTCAGAGAAGAACGGATAGACACACACCTCAGCTGCCTCAGCGAGAGTGAACCCGTCATACATAATACCAGCCATCTCCACCGTCAGACGCGACGAGATCGACGTCGTCACCTTCGGGTCATCCGACTTCACCTGCTGGCGGGTATGTGCTGCGATTTCGGCAATCGCCTTAACCAGCGTGGTATCCAGATTCGGATACGTCATCGTGAGAAGGCGAGTCTCATCGTCCTTGCTCAGCGGCTCCATCTCTACGATAGCCGTGAACCGATCCAGCATTGCTCGGTCAAGAACACGGGTCGACGTGTACTCCGCACCGATGTTCGCCGTAGCGATGAACGTGACACCCTTCGCCACCTTGACGGTCGGCGTATCGGGACGCTCATCAATACGAAGGTAACGCTGATTCTCGTCCAGCACCGTGATGAGAATGTTCCATGCATCAGGGGTGGCTCGGGTCAGCTCGTCCATCAGGATGATGGCGTTCTCCGTCTGAATCGCCTGGACGAAGAAGGCATCGGCCACATAGGTACCCTGCTCCTTGTTGAAATGGGTATTCCCGATCAGCGTGGAACGCGGGTCGGTCGTGGCACCAAGGTTGAAGTAGAAGTAGGGACGACCATTGAGTGCCTTAGCGACACTCTGGACGGCCAGAGTCTTACCACAGCCCGAAGGGCCCGTCATCATAATGTTCTTACCACGAACCACCGAACGCATCAGGTACTTCCACTTGAGATCCGACAGAATCAGATTCTCAGGACGGAGCGCGACACTATCCTTAATGTACTGCTCCACATCCTCATGCACTTCGTCGTTCCGATTGTCCACCGGAGCGAGAGGAGCGGCCGCCTTGGCCAGCTTGTTGTAGTACGTCATGCTTTCCTGACGATACTGGACACCACCACTGCGGGTTGTCACCATACGAAGGCTTCCACCATTCTTCTTAAGATGGCGAACCTTACCAACGGGAATGTCTACTGAACGGCCGAACTGATTCACTACCACGCCGTTCTTGAGTGCCACCACCACTTCAACGTCCTTCACAACCTGCTTCTTGGTCTTAGCCACGAGTCGTGCTCTCCATAAGGGAAATGTTGTACTACCGAATATACTCGAAATATACCTACTTTTTACCCCCCTGTCAAGGGGGGTCTAAGTCGTTGTCCTGTAACGACTTACCCCCTTGCCAGAAGGAGCTTATTGAGGGTGCGAAGGACTTCGGTGGCATTTTCCACGTTGACGTATGCCGCATCCTGCCCATACATCCGCTTGAAGGTCATCCACGAGCGGTCATTCTCCTGCTTCACCCAGCTGGCGTCATTGATGTAATACGACAACACCTTGACACCATTCTCCCGCATGTTCTGAATCTGAGCACGGGTATGACGTTCAGCCATCTCACCACCATAACTGGTGAACCCCTCCCAATGATACGAACCACGCTTCCGCTTGGAACCCATCGGGCGAGTATCCAGATGGAACATCGGCTCACCATCAGAGAAGTTGATGAAGTACACATCGTGCGTGGGAGCACATTCCAGAATCAGCTCCATCGTGGCCTTGAAACACAGGCCTTCCGGCGTGGCACCAGACGGTGCCAGCTTCGTCATCCACCGACTCCACGTGCTAAACTGATCCTTCCGACTATCAAACACGACACACACCATCGGGATATCGTTCCCACCACGAATAGTAATCACGGTATCCACGTTGCGCATCTTGGTACCCACATAGGCGAGAGCGGTAGCAACCGTCATCACCTTCTCCCACTTACGGCCACTCATTGACCCCGATGCATCCAACGTCAGATGCAACATTGCCGGCTTGAACGTATCCACTCGGCTCTTCTGGAATACGGAGGTAATATCCATACCCAGCTGAGCGAGGAGACGACGATCCAACCCACCGTGCTGCAGTCGGGTGTTCTTCGTCATCACAGGGTCATTACGAACCTGGAGACGATGTACCAGAATCGCACCCATACGACGACCGGCGTTTCGGGCCTTAATCATACTGTTGCTTGAATAGTTCCACTGCGACCCAAAGATAAACCAGCTCTGATTCAGCATGGCTTCCGTCAGACGGCGAGTAACCATACAGGTACCACCGGGAATCCCGTCACCCTTGAGATCCACCATCTTCGCGTTTGCCTGCTCAAGAGCGGCAGCCTGTTCAATCTCCTGCTTCTTGGCCTTCCGCTTCTTGAGTGACCCATCCAGCACTTCCTTGGCCTTCTGAATCTGGGACTTACCACGCTTGTCATTGAACGAACGGGGCTTTTCCTTCCCACTCTTGGTAAGATCCGGCTCCTCAATCTCCTGTGGCACCATCCCTTCCACAGGGTCAAGGTTCGGCAACCCATCCGTTGCATTCAGGGTCAGTACCGTATTCCCGATACCCTTCCCCTGCTGCTGAGACGGCTGACCCTGATTCCCATTCTGCTTCATCTGCTCCTGTTCCGCCAGTGCTGCGAATCGGAGGATGTACGCATAAATCAGATTGGCGTCCTTCCACAGACGGGGCTGGTCATCAAACTTCGCTGAGTGATACCACTTGGTATCCCCATCGGGAGCCACACGGTCAATGTTCGCCAGATCCATCAGCCCAATCAGGGCCTTCAGACCCGGCAGGGCATCGGGGTTCGCATCCGGGTGGAAGCAGAACAGGAGGCGATTAATATAATTCTCAATCGTAATCTCCCGCCACTCGGGGTTCCACTTGAGATTCTTCCCCATCTCAGCGGTGAAGAAGTATCGGCTATACAGTGCATCATAGTACGGACGATACCCACCTGCCGTACGATACACCCAGCGGTCAATACGACGATCTTCCAGAATGTTCATAATGGTACGAATATTCCGGAGGTGCTGAATCGCCTGTGTCTTATAGCGTTCCACTTCCTCCGCCAGATTCAGATCCGCCGTGGGAAGCTGGAAGGCAATCGTCGGGTGCAGAAGATACTTCAACACCGACGCATGGGGATCTGTAGGATTATCCCGGCGCACATCCACGTTGCGATTCCAAGTGAAGTCCCAGCCCCACCCCGGCCCCAACGACTGCTCAAGGGCATGGAGGGCTTTCAGATGTTCAAAGTCACTCAGGAGTACGTGGGAACCCTCATGGAGAGCAAGACCCACCATACTATCAAAGTGATCGGGGTTATCATCAGCAGAAATAATTACCTGCTCCCCATCGGTATAGGACTCCTTCCCGCTGGAGTAGCGTACCACAATGTCATTACGACCGGTGAGAATGTTCACGAAGTTAGCGACAGCGCGACGAGTAGCGGCCAGTCGGGTAATACGAGCAAGGGAAATTCCCTCTTCCTGCTCGTCCTCATCCTCAAACAGATCCTCATCCATCCAGTACTGCGAGTGCGGCTTCTGTGTCATCAATTCCTCAGAAAATAGGGTATACTTGAAAGCTACACCCAAAACCCCCATCTGTCAAGGGGGCGTAAGTCCTTACAGGACAACGACTTACGAGATAATACCGGTTAAGATCACCCCTATTGGGATAAATTTTCGGTCGAGGGGTAGGGGCTAAACATCCCATCCACCTTGTCCAGCCTGCGATGGGGGATGGGAGGATGTTCCACCGGTAATAATGCGTACGCAATTATATCCATAATAACAAGGGTATCCATATCTTCCACTTGGTTGATAAAGTCTAAGCCTTGAAGCAGATAGTAGTTGTGTACTTCGGGAATATGGGACATACAGGGGTCTCAGGTGGGGCTAGAGGGTATCTAAGAGTGCTTGTTTCTCTTCCTCACTCAGTACAGGAAGGGTATATAGAGTCAGGTCATCCGGGTCATAGGTATCGGCCATCGTGGGAAGAATCTCTTGTCCCTTAATGGGTTTCCCGTCGAGGGTCTTTTCAATACTTTGGCGGTAGACAGCAGATGGTGCTCCCTGTGTCAGGAACATACAGTTATAACACAGGAGTTCTAAGTTCTCAAGTGCGAAGTGCTTCGTATTCCCATCTTTAAAGGATAACATCAGCGGGACTTGCCCATCCTGTATTCTGGCCTCCTGAAATCCACACAGACTACATTGGTTCTTCAGGTGCCCACGCGCTAACAGGCGATTCTTGAGCTTTCGGCGACTATAGGTGGGATGGTTGCCCGCCAATATCTCCCGGAGTGGGATGCTTGTGGGGCGTTTACTAAATCCCTTATCAATGCCCACCCCTTCCACATTCTTATGGCTTTCAAACAATCCATACAGCTCCGCATAGCGTTTATAGCGTGGATAGGAGACACCCAGATATTTGGCGGCTTGTTTATTGGACTTGGTATGCCGTTGTGCTTCTTCAATCTGTGCCCGCAAGATGGGCGGTTTCGTGATACTCATAAGTGGCTACAGGGTGGCTACAGGGTAAGGGCTGTTTTTCTTGGGGTCAAAATTTTTTTAACAAAACTCTTGATGGATTAACTTAACTAATGGTGCTATCTGATCCTGTATGGGATCAAATTCTAGATAGTCTGCTCCTATCTCATCGAGGATTGCCCGAATACTGGTATCAATATTGATGCTCTCCTGAAGAGTATGGATTCTGCCCGTCATTGAATGAAACGAGTCTACCCGCTTGAGTACGATATTCAAGTTGGTAAACTTATTGTGCATCTCTATAATGAGCTCCCGAAAGTGCTCACTTGTCTCAGGATGATAAATAGTAGATAAGAGGATTGGACTATCGGTAATCACGATTTGGTTATGTCGTGCTGCCGTCCAGATACGATGATGTTGGGTAGCAAAGACAAGGATTTGGTTTTGAAGCGATAGGACATTCTCTTCATAAACCAATTGCTTTGGATACTCATTCACATACTCCACTTCCATATTCTGCCGTTTCAATTCACTATAGAGACGAGCGGCCAGGGTGCTCTTTCCAGCACCCGGCCCTGCGAAAATATTGATTAAGTTACCTTCAAACATGTCCGCTCCTATTAATTGTCATTAGACTTTCCGATACTTTGGCGTCCATACGGGAATACCGTCATATACTTCCGATACTTCAAAGTCTTGGAAGTACAATGGTTCTTCATCGGATAGAACGGCAAGAACGTGATTGGCCAAACGACGAATCTCTGGTTCAGCATGCTTATCCGAACGTGACTCAATAAACCAACGCCATGCTCGGACGTTTCCCGTATAAGTAATACGAGTTTCAAGAGCATGTGGTAACACATTACGAGCCTTACCACGTGCCCACTTGCGAAGGTCAAACCCTTCTAGGTTATTCGGATTCTTTTTCATCAGCCACGCGACATCACGTTCATATGCCATAAATGACTGTTCCATACTGGTGATATGAGCGACAACGAGATTCAATTCGTCAAGGTCAAAGTCTGGCGTAATATCATCCTTTGTTGCATCCTCTAACCACGGACGATACTTCTCATACAGATTTGCATAATAGGGTTCCAGTACGATTGCCGCATCTTCTTCTGCCGTATATCGGGTAGACCGTTGCGAGACTGCCAACTGACGATGGCGATTACTCTCCAGCGAAAGTCCACGGGTAATACCTTCCACGAATAACGTAAACGTCACGTGCTCCAATACAGAGCCATGCTGATGTTCAAGAATTGCTAGCTGATTCTTTTCGTTTGCCCGACCATCCTTACCGAAGGAATCGTAGCAACCCTTCGCGGCAAACGCACCAATCTTCACCGCATCGGTTCCATCATCGGGCAATTCATACTCGGGATGGCCAAGAAAGACTTGTTTAGCCACCAACGTGACTTTTGGTTCTGTAATAATCTTCATATAATATTCCTTCAAGTGTAAAAGTCCAATAGAGTAATATACCCTATGCAGAGTCGTTTGTCAATTACTTAGCCCGACGAGCAATTAATTCTTCTATGGCAGTGTCACCCTTTTGCCATTCAGACGGCGCGAACAATGCACGTTCTCTGGGGTCTGTCTCTGCAGCCGGGGTTGTTAGATAGTATACCGCTAATGACGTTCTGCGTACATCCGTTGGACAACTCAGCGGCGTTGGTAGCCCATGCCACGAATTCTTACGAGTATCAAACAATACTGCCCGATTAAACAGACATTCAACATTGTGGATTAGCTCATGTGGTTGACCGTCCTTCTCTGTCCAAAGTCCCAGGCCACCTCCCCAGCTAGTATCCCAATCCGGTGTTACATATACGATAAGATTCAATGCCCGTTCCAGTTTCAATTTAGGATGGATGGAGTAGTCCTTGTGAACATTCAACAATCCCCCTTGTGTATGAACGTGCCAACCACCACCATGCAATCCAACGTCCGCAACGAGAGGATATATCCCCGTCAACTCCGATAACTTTGCGGTGAACTCTGGGCTGGTCACATCAGTAAAGAACTGGTACGTAGCCTTTGGAAACTTGTCCCAATGATTGCAAAGGTATTTGTTTTCTATCTGGTTATCGTATTGAAACCACGCAGTACTATAGATACTCGGTACGTCCTCATATAACGTACGAGCCACGTTTTCATCTAGAAAGTTGTCTATAACTAAATGTGGAAACGGTTTTGCATTTGCGAATTGCTGTTGCTGTTCTTGAGTGAACGTTGTAGTAATCATTTGTTAATCCTCTGATACATTTTGAATCATATAATTTATGTCTTGTGTTTGACTGTACCCAAGCTCTCGTAGTTTGGTATTGTCCATATACATTGATTTAACTTGTACAGTCTTGTGAAATGCCGGTGTTTCTATGTGTTCAATTTCACTTGTAGAATTCAGTAAATCTTTTGCCGTGGTAAGGATGTCGGCCAATTCAACTGGTACGCCGTTTCCTATGTTGTATATAGTATTTACTTCACCCTTGTCTAGTACTAGATTAATTGCCCGAATACAATCATCGGCACTGATAATGTCTCTATACAACTTCCCACCTTCGTAGAGTTTAACGGGTTCATTTCTTTTAATCTGCTTAATCAAATGAACTATCGCATTCTTTTGTGGGCCGGCATTTTTGTCACCGCGTCCTACAACATTAGCTAACCGTAGTATCCTATATTTGATACCAAACGTCTCACAATACGAAATCAATAACTGCTCAGCGGTACGTTTTGTAATGGAGTAAAATCCTCTCGGATTGCATTGTGACGTTTCTTTAGCTGGTATATCGGTATTACCGTATACGAACCACGACGATATGAAATTGAATACCGTATTTTCTCTATCCGTAATATTAGACAGTACCTTAACTAGCGTGGTAAGGTTTGTGTCTATGTCTATAAAGGGATTAGTGAATACGTTGTAGTTTGTATTGGTAGAAATGAAATACACAATGTTGTTAGAGTACACCGCATAATCATCACGTGCATTCACAACGCAGTCGGTTCTACTATTAACAAAGTAAGTACCGACATATCCACGACCACCAAATACGTTTACGGTATCCATTGTGCACAAACCGTATCAATATAATTTAGAATTTCAAACGTATACTGTGGCGGACATCCCAAGAAGAATACATTACTTAATGCTTTGTTAGCATTAGGATATTCCCGATAGTCCCCCAAATGTGAATACCCAGGATGTAATAGGATGTTACCAGCGAAATAGTTTCGTGTTTGTATCTTGCTATCTTCAAAGTACTGCTGAAGCTTGGTCTTCATATCAGCAGTTTGTACATAGATAGGTACTCCGAACCACGATGTTTCCGCAGAGGTATGTTCTTTAATTACACGAACGTCAGCGATATGCTTCTCAATACTTTCATCAATTCGTTCCTTATGATACCGACGGCGTTGGTGAATCACATCAAACTTCTCTAACTGTGCCAATCCGATTGCTCCTTGTAGGTCAAGTGGCTTGAGATTGTACCCCATCTGCGTGAATACATACTTGTGGTCAACAACTCCATTGTAGCCTTCTAGCCACGTATCAAATCGTTTCCCACACGTGCCACACGGTAGAAGATTTGCTGCCCCGACACAGTAGCAGTCGCGTCCCCACCACGAAATACTCCGAGCAAGGTCAATCAGCTTCTCATCATTAGAACATACCATCCCACCTTCGCCTGTTGTAATATGATGTGCTGGATAGAAGGAACATGACCATACATAATAGTATTCGTTAATGAGCTTATCATTCCATTTAGAACCAAGACTGTCGCAGTTATCACCGAGCAAAATCAAATTGTGCTTATCAGCAATATACTTCAACGTATCCATATTTGGCGCGTTACCCAATACAGGTGAAACAAAGATAGCACGAGTACGCGGTGTAATCTTTTTGACTACTTCATTCAGGTCAAAATTCAACGTCTCCATTTCAATATCAGCAAATACCGGCTTCAATCCGTTCTGGACAATGGGAGCAATTGTAGTGGGGAATCCTACGGGAGAGACAATAATCTCATCTCCATCATTCCAGCCCAAATGCTTCTTGACAGCAGCAATCAGTACTAAGTTTGCCGACGAACCAGAGTTTACCATATGAGCAAACTTCACGTTGAATCGTTTCGCAAACTGTACTTGAAACTTGTTAACGTATTCTCCCGACACCAACCATTTACCCGTTAGAAATGCCGTAAGAGCATTACTCACTTCTTTCTTATCAAAGAAAGGGCCCGAATAGTATACGGGAGTCTTACCGGGAATAAATGATTGCAAGTTGGTCAACCATTTTGGTTCCACTTCTGCTGCAATCTCTTCAATCAATTCTTCTATTCTGCTCATAACCTCTCCAAGTATTTACCGTATTCTGTCTTTGAACACTTCTGTATAAAGTCTGCCAATGCTTCTTTTGTAACCCACTGCTTGTTTATTGCAATTTCATGCGGACTTCCTACCATATAGTTTTGATGGTGTTGGATAGTTTGAACGAAATTGGCCGCTTCTAACATTGAATCCGGTGTTCCAGTATCAAACCACACCATACCGCGTGGAAGCTCTATAACCTTTAAACTGTCTTGTTTCAGATAAATTTCATTTAAGTCTGTAATCTCCAGCTCACCCCGAGCAGATGGTGAAAGCATTTCTACATGAAGATACACACTTGTCGGGTAAAAGTAAAGGCCGGTTACTGCTAAATTACTTTTGGGATTCTTAGGCTTTTCTTGTATACGAACCGGATTTCCATTCACCATTTCAACAACACCAAACTGATCTGGATTTTTAACGGGATACGCAAATACGGTAGCTTCTGGTTTGGCCGGTTTGACATTAAGCTCCGCTAGTTGTCCAGAGAAACCTGCTCCATAGAAGATATTATCTCCTAAGACAAGTGCGTGTAAATCATATTCATAAATACGCGTATTTAAATGAGCATGAACAATACGGAATGCGTCAGCAATTCCTAATGGATTTTGTTGTGTAAGAATTGTCACATCAATACCCAACTCTTCTTTTGCATTTGCAAATAGTTTCTGGAAGTTTCCTTCCTCGGTTGGTGATGTGATAATGATGAAGTCACGAACGTCCGCCAACATTAGTGTTGTAAGCGGGTAGTAGATTAACGGTTTATCGTATACCGGTAATAATTGCTTTGTGGTGACAAGAGTGGACGGGTAGAGTCGTGTTGACTTTCCCGCACTTAAAATGATTCCAAGTTTACGCATGAAGTAACCCATTTCAAATTAGATAAATACCATTCAACGGTTTGATACACACCATCTTCAAATGAAGTTGATGCTTTCCACCCTAGTTCCTTTTCAATCTTTTCTGTATTGATTGCGTATCGGAAGTCGTGTCCCTTACGTTCTTCAACGTGTGTAATCAATGACTCATCCTTATT
>CAZXGO010000037.1:0-20888 GCA_964640035.1 uncultured Chitinophagales bacterium | reverse complement strand
CGATACAGGCTCCTCCTGCCGTTGGGGAAGAAGAGGTCACAAAAGGATAGGTGCCGTGATCAATATCGAGTAAACTACCCTGAGCGCCCTCGAGTAGGATATTCTCATTTCTCTTACAAGCATCGTAAAGAAGTTTACCGACATCAGCTAGATATGGACGAAGCTGATCCCCCCAATGTAAGGCCTCACTCAAGATAGCCTCTGCATCGGTGATAGGTGCGTGATTTAAGGTGGCTAAGATTGCATTGATGTCGTCCACATTGGTATAAATTTTCTCACGCAGACCTTTTGGATCGATCAAATCCATCATCCGAATACCCATACGAGCTGTTTTGTGAACGTATGCCGGACCAATCCCACGACCGGTGGTTCCGATTTTTTGGTCCCCTTTATACTGTTCACGTGCGTGATCAAGTACCTTATGATACCGTAAAATCACATGGGCTGTCTGGCTTATGAACAATCGCGATTCAACCTCAACACCTAGATCCCGAATAGCATGGATTTCCCCAAGTAGGGCACCTGGATCGATCACGGCTCCATTGCCGATGAGGCATTGAACATGAGGATGAAATATTCCCGAGGGTACAAGGTGAAGTACAAAGGTGCGTCCATCAATCTTTAGGGTGTGACCAGCATTGGCGCCCCCTTGATACCGGGCAACCCATGTTACATCATCGCTGAGCATATCAACGATTTTCCCCTTACCCTCGTCGCCCCATTGGGCACCTATAATGATTCGTACAGACATAATGAGTTAACATAGAAAAAGAGGTACCGATATCGATACCTCTTTTTCGGTAGATAGTTCTATGAACGTGATATTAAGACTCGAATGAAGCAACCGCCTCGTCCAAGCTCTTGAAATGTTGAAATACCGTGATGAGCTTGGTGATCATGAGCAAGCTTTCGATTTTTTCGGTAGCGTTGCAAATGCGGAGATCACCACCGGCATTCCTCATCGTGGTTAGTCCTCCGATGAGCATACCCAGACCCGAAGAGTTCATGAAATTTACACGCGAAAGATCAACAACAACATTTTTTTTGCCTTGCTCGATCAGAGCGTGCAGCTGTTCATTGAGTGCTACCGAGTCGGGACCACCCATGATGTTGCCCTTAAATTCAAGGACCACACTATTATATCGTTCAGTGAGTGTAAAATTCATGATATCAGATCGTTTTGTGACAGATGTGTGAGTCTATTTCGAAATATTGAATTTCTTCTGAAGGTCTACCACGATAGAACTGGCAACCCAAACGGTACTGTAGGTTCCCAAAATCATACCAATGAGTAATGCAAAGGCAAAACCTTTGAGGACTTCTCCGCCAAAGATAAACAGCACTATCACCACAAACAAGGTGGTTCCAGTCGTAATTACTGTTCTTGACAGGGTATCGTTGACGCTTCGATTCACAACATCTTTGAATGGAGATGCTTTGTGCACCGTCTTATTTTCGCGAATACGGTCAAAAATAACCACGGTATCATTCAGTGAATACCCCACAATCGTCAGGAAGGCAGCGATCATATTCTGATCGATGTCCATACTAAAGGGTAATAACTTGTTAGCGATCGTTAAGATGCCTAAAGTCACAATAACGTCGTGAGCTAAGGCAGCGATGGCACCTAGTGAGAAGGTCCAGTTTTTGAAACGAACTAGAATGTATAGGAAGATCACCACCAAAGCAGAAATCACCGAGTACAATGCCCCACGTTTCAGATCTTCCGCAAAGCGAGGTCCAACGGTATCTGATTTGATTACAACAGGCACATTGTTCGGATCAGCTTGCGTTAGCGCATTTACAGCAGCATTCAAAACCTGCTCAGGGTCACCGGATGCATCGGTACGAATTAACAAATCCTGAGCTAAGCCAAATTGCTTGACTTCAGGTTGTGTACCTAATGCATTCGTTAAAATAGCGCGTGTTTCGCTTACATTGGCAGCCGTTGGGAACTCAAGTACAAATTCCTGGCCCCCTTTAAAATCGATACCGTAGGAAATTCCACGTACGAGTATGACAACGAGCGATAGCACGACGAGTCCGGCAGATACGACGTAAGCGATTTTACGTCCGGATATAAAGTCGAAATTGGTTTGTTTAAAAATTCTCATAAGTATACTCCTTAGGATCAGCCCAGGCTGATTGCCTTTTTACGGGTGAAAGTGTCAAACAGTAAGCGGGTAACGATCAAGGCTGTGAACAAGGATGAGACGATACCGGCCATAAGTGTTACAGCGAATCCTTTGATCGGACCAACACCAAAACTGTACAAGATGGCACCTGTCAGGAATGTGGTGATGTTAGAGTCGAGAATCGCACTCAATGCATTCGCAAAACCCGCCTCAACCGCTGCACGGAAACTTTTTCCTGAGTCGAGCTCCTCACGAATACGCTCAAAAATTAGCACGTTGGCATCAACCGCCATACCAATGGTGAGCACAATACCCGCAATACCAGGTAGTGTTAAGGTCGCCCGGAACGCAGCCATGATTCCCAGTAGGAACACAATATTCAGTAATAGAGCCATCACTGCAAAAAGACCAGAGACCCGGTAATAGAGGAACATAAAGAATGCAACCAGGGTCAAACCAAGAACGACCGACATGAAGCCCTGTTGGATAGAAGTAGCACCCAGGGTTGGTCCAACAGTACGCTCTTCAACGATGTCCAATGGAGCTGGAAGAGCACCTGACATCAAAATATTTACCAAGTCTTCAGCTTCTGTTAGGCTACCAACTCCTGTAATCGAGCTATTACCATCAGAGATCTTACTGATCACATTTGGATAGGTGTAGACCAGATTGTCGAGAACAATAGCAATTGGTTTGCCAATATTTGCACCAGTTACGCGCGACCAGATTCGTGATCCATCAGCATTCATTTTCATGGAAACCTGAGGAGCATTGGTGAACGGATCAAAATCTGGACGTGCCTCTGTGATGGTTTCACCAGTAAGTTCTGCCTGAGCACGTACCGGAAGTAAATTGTAATACCCCATACCTGCTTCATCCGTGAAAATAGGCTTGGCTGTCCACAGTAATTTGGTATCACGTGGTAACATGGCACGTACGGCTGGAAATGAGAACAAACGGTTTACTGTAGCCGTATCACGTCCGGCAACAGTACCAATAGATACGCCATCATTGGCAGGGAGTACAATCTGAATCAGCGGATTTGTTGCCGCATTCGGAGTGACAGCAGTGGTATCACTGGCCACAGAATCGGCGGCTGTGACATCCGTTGCCATAGTACTATCCGATACCACTTCTTCAATGACTACTCCTGAAAGTGCCCGGTCTGCATTTTCTTTGTTGTTATAAAAAGCGATTACGCGATTCAGTGATGAGGTCATCTCCGTTTGATCTGCAGTCAGGTGAAACTCTAATCGAGCAGCACCACGAAGAAGATTACGAACACGTGACTCATCATCAACACCTGGTAACTCAACGATAATACGATTTGCACCTTGCTTAACGATGGATGGCTCGGTTACCCCGAAACGGTCAACACGTGTACGCACAATTTCAATAGCACGATCAATAGCACCATCCCGCTGACTCTTGAGATAATCACGAATCTCAGCATTGGTACTACGACGAGTAATATTCAGACCATCGTTACGATAATAACGACTCAGGCGAGCTTCCGGATCGCGACGCTCAAACTCAGTGAGGAATTCATCAACGATGTCGGTATTGTTGGCCACTGATGCCGCATCAGCAGCAGCTATGGAGCTGGTAAGTAAACTGTCAACACCTTCGTTTGCCAAATCGACAAGCAATTGTGGTGTACGAATTTCAAGAGCTACGTGCATACCGCCCTGAAGATCGAGACCAAGATTTAAGGTACGCTCACGTAGGGAAGTAATGGATTCAAAGTTCGTATTGATGTAATCCGTTTTAGCCTGGCCTTCAAGCGAGTCAATATGTCTGTTCTGTAGTACATTTCGCACTGTAAACTGCAGGTAGTATAAACTCAATGCCAGAAATGCCAACACGAACACCAGTTTCGTGGTATTATTCTGTTTCATGAATGGATATGATTATGTGATAAAAAAATGAAAATGCGATCTGATTCGCGACACCGAATTAACATTGACCCTAATGGTCAACACGTCAGTTCCCTAGGGTGCTCCGATAGCAATACCCGATATGAGTGGCGGGAATAAGAATGAGAAGACAGTTTCCTCACTACGTTCGAGCAAGAACATCGTACGGATCTGCCTGAAGCTATCTATACTCGTAAGTTCATCAAAAAAACTCTTCGATGCATTAACGCGTTGTAGCACTTTCGACTCTCGGTATTCTGTCTGTTCAACGGGTGTTGTAGAAGTATTAACCTGTTTGAATTGCTTCCATTCACCAATAACCAGACCGAACCCTGCATCACCAGGCTCAGCGCTCAAACTTTTACCAAGATGCGTGGATAAGGTTAGATCTAACCAGCGCGCAAATCCACCATCCATAGTACGATCGGACGACAATAAAACGATATATGCCGGTAAAATGGCACCTATCATTAGAGCGCGAAGTAATGTCGATCGTAATGTTTGCATCCTTACAAAATAAGTACAAATCAAGCAATCTACAAGGTCAACGCTTGGTACATCTGAACACGGTGTATCTTGGATCCGAACCTACAGCTTCAACCTTGCCAAACAGGCGACTAAGTGGAATGTGATATCCAAGATTCCTATTCCCTACCACCCAAAGCTGTCCCCCTGGTCTGAGCACCTTTTTTGACCCGGCGAACATGTCAAAGGCGATCTGATCCAGGCGAGCATGATCCTGGTGAAAAGGCGGATTGCATACCACCACATCCATAGACTCCGCTTCAAGATCAGCTGTAGCATGTCCATGACGGAGATCTCCCTCAAACCCATTGACATCCAAGGTTGCACGGGTTGATTTTAAAGCCAAGATCGTATCATCGCAGCCCGTACCAATAACCCCTGGCGAGTGATGAGCAATTGATGCCATGATAAATCCATTCCCACAACCTAGATCAAGTACACGGGTTCCGGGAGGAAAGATGGGGAGTTTTTGGGTGAGCAACACCGATCCGGGATCCGGATGATCAGCCGAAAAAACCCCGGGATAGGATAAAATTTTCAAGCCTGTTTGAGGATCAACATAGGAAGTTGAGTTCGATTCTTTTTTTACCCCCTTTTTTGTAGAAGTAGCAAGGATCAACCGGGCTTTTTTAACCGCGATGGTCGTGTGGGTATCGGGCATCAGGCTTTCAAAGAGCCTAATCGTGTTCATGTGGATATTTCGTGTCATTCCTCCAGCCATCACCGGAATACCCTCCGGCAAACGTTCCATCAACAGATTGAGCTGCCATTTGAGCAGATCTAGATCTTTGGGGATCTGCATGAGGACAGCTTTTGGTGCCTTTGCCCAATCCGGTTCATCGATCCAATAACTTGCAGGTTCCGGAAGCTCGTTAAAGGCTGCATTTCGCTTCATCGCCTCTCGTGCTGTCCACGATTGACCTATCCATACCGAACCTAATCGAGCTGTTGCCAGACTGAGGGCACCAAAAGTATCATTGAGAATCCAAATGGGACCTTCATTGATCCCCAAGGAACCAAAATGATCCAAAAGGTAGGCATCCGCAGCATTGAAGGCCTGGAGTGAATAATCTCGGGGTTCTGGATACCGACGTAGATCCAATCGACCATACTGGTATTCAAAGAGGGTTTGTACAGGCATCAGAGCGATTTGATAAGGGCGGTTCCTCCGAGCTGATCCATCTGTCTCATAATCCAATTGCGACGAGAAATCATATAGCTGGATGGATTTCTAACTTTATATCGACGTGGATTCGGTAGGCTAGCAGCCAGCGTTGCTGCCTGACGCTTGCTGATTTTTGAGGGTTCTCGCTGATAATACTTCAACGATGCCGCGCCCACACCAAATACATTTGGTCCCATTTCAGCAATATTAACATACACCTCCAGAATGCGTTCTTTTGACCATAAAGCCTCAATTAGGACCGTAAAATAAACCTCCAGGCCTTTACGAACCCAACTACGACCTGACCACAAGAACATATTTTTTGCAACCTGCTGACTGATCGTACTTGCGCCTCTCGAACGACCCCCATCATTGGCCTCATCTATCGCCTTTTGGATAGCTTTTAAATCAAAGCCAAAGTGATTCGGAAAATTTTGGTCCTCAGCTGCTATGGCTGCCAGGCCCATATTTGGACTGATTTCATCCATGGCATACCATTTGTATTCCACATAAGGTTCTTCTGTAAAAACAGCTTCAATCTGACGCTGAGCCATTACCGAACTAAAAGGTACCGGAACCCAGCGAAACAGAAGGACTATCACAACAGTGATCGCAAAACTCATTGCGAGGGCGTACATGATATATCTAATGATGCGCTTCATTGATCTGCCTTAGTGTGAGTGATGATCCTGTTCTATTCGATCGAATTCTATCGCCAGAAACGTACCAGTGTAGCTTTTTTCCACCTTTGAAACCTGCTCGGGAGTCCCTTCGGCGATAATATGCCCTCCACGAGAGCCACCCTCCGGACCCAAATCAATCACCCAGTCGGCAACTTTGATCAGGTCTAGGTTGTGCTCAATTACAATCACGGTATTGCCTTTGTCGACCAGCTTTTGGATTACATCGACGAGCATCTTTACATCGTGGAAATGTAAACCCGTGGTCGGTTCATCCATCACGTACACAGTGTCGCCGGTTCCAATTTTTGATAGCTCTCTAGCCAATTTAATGCGTTGTGCTTCACCACCGCTGAGCGTTGTACTCGACTGACCAATGGTCAGATACCCCAAGCCTACCGAATCCAGCGTTTCAAGGATACGCTGTGCACGAGGAACAGCCTCGAAAAATCCGAGGGCCTCACTTACAGGCATGTTAAGCACATCTGAGATGGTCTTGCCTTTGTACCGAATTTCAAGGGTTTCCCGATTATAGCGCTGACCATTGCAGGTTTCACAGTTTACATACACATCGGGCAGGAAATTCATCTCAATCTTGCGTAACCCATCACCCTCACAGGTTTCACAGCGCCCACCTTTTACATTAAACGAAAATCGCCCCTGGTCATACCCACGAATACGTGCTTCCGGCGTTTCGGCAAATAATTGGCGAATGATGTCAAACAATTTGGTATAGGTGCCTGGATTCGATCTTGGAGTGCGTCCAATGGGGCTCTGATCGATGCTAATCACCTTGTCAATATGTTCTAGTCCCTCGATCGTTGCATAGGGTAGAACGGCATCTTTGCCTGCGTAAAAATGATTTTTCAGGATGGGTACGATCGTATGATTGATCAGGCTGCTTTTACCACTACCACTTACTCCAGTGATCGCAATAAACCTACCTAATGGAAGTGAAACATCCAGCTTTTGAAGGTTATGCCCTCGGGCACCAAGTATCCGTATGGATTTTCCACTACCGGAACGGCGCTTTTCCGGTATCGGGACATCAAGAATTCCTCTTAGATACTGCGCGGTTTGTGAGTCTGGATCCAAATCTTCAGGCTTACCCTTACTGACGATGTGTCCACCGTAGACCCCGGCTCCAGGACCCAGATCGACCACATAATCGGCCCTTTCGATAGTTTCGCGATCGTGTTCCACCACCAGCACGCTGTTCCCAAGGTCTCGCAAGGTCTCCAGCGACTGGATGAGTTTGAGGTTGTCGCGTTGATGCAAACCGATACTTGGTTCGTCAAGGATGTATAAAACACCTGTAAGTTGAGTTCCGATCTGTGTGGCCAGGCGTATGCGTTGAGCCTCACCTCCACTCAGTGTCAGTGATTCCCGATCAAGACTCAGGTAATCAAGTCCCACATTTAGGAGGAAATCGAGACGGTCGCGGATTTCTTTCAGAATCTGAGTACCAATCAATCGTTGACGCTCTGTTAACTCTAAGCGGTCGATCGCCAACCGCAGGCTTCGGATATCCATTTTTACAAGATCCTGGATGGCATATTGGCCCACCTTATAGGAACGCGCCTCCCGGTTCAGTCGTCCACCCCCACAACCCGAGCAGACGACTTTGTTCATGAAACTTTGGGCTTTCTCCCGGGATTTAGCCTTGCCTTTGGCCTCGGCATCCGCACGAATCATCGCCCCGAGTCCTTCGTATGCATGCCGGTAGCTCACTTGCTGTGCATTAAACTCATATTTAACATCGAAGGTTTGATCTGAACTTCCATGAACCAGGATGTGCAACAGCTCTTCGGGATACTCTAGAACAGGGGTCGAAAAGCTGCAGCCATAGGCTTCAACGATGGTCTTGAGCTGCTTAAATACAAAATTTGACTTGGGCTCTCCCAGCCAGCGGATGGCTCCCTGCTCGATCGACAGTTCCCGGTTGGGGAAGAGTAGGTCGGGATCCACGTCGAAACGATACCCCAGACCATCGCAATCGGAGCAGGCACCGTAGGGTGAATTAAAAGAAAAAAGATTGGGAGCCGGATCCTCGTAGGCAAGATTGCTATCCGGATCAAAGAGCTTTTGCGAGTAGAGGCGGTCTTTGTATCCACCTGCCGGATCCTCGAATGCGAGAACTACGGTTCCATCAGCCATTTCAAGGGCAAGTTGCACACTTTGAGCAATACGTGAACGGCTGTTTTCAGAGATCACAAATCGATCGATTACAATTTCGATATGATGCGTCTTGTATCGATCAACCTGAAAACCGGGCTCAATTTCTACAAACTCACCATTCACCCGTGCGCGGATAAAACCCTGTTTTAAGGTTTGTTCAAATAACTCCCGATAATGCCCTTTACGTCCTCGTACCACCGGCGCCAGACAGTATGCACGTGTACCCTCTGGTAAGGCAAGGATACTCTCCACAACCTGATCGGTGGTTTGTTTTTCCATTTTGTTGCCACTCAGGTAGGAGTATGGGATACCTACCCGGGCATACAAGAGACGCAAAAAATCATAGATTTCTGTGATAGTACCCACCGTTGAACGAGGATTTCGGCTCGTCGTCTTCTGGTCGATTGAAATCACCGGCGACAAACCATCGATGAAATCGACCTCTGGCCGCTCCATCATTCCCAGAAACTGACGTGCATAGGCCGACAACGACTCCATAAAGCGGCGCTGTCCCTCTGCATAGATGGTATCAAATGCCAGGGATGATTTTCCGGAGCCCGACAAGCCTGTGATTACCACCAACTGATCACGAGGGATGTCGATATCAATATTCTTGAGATTGTGCTCGCGGGCTCCGCGTATAACAATTGAAGAGTTCAAGGGGCAATATACAGACGCTTGATCTGCCGTATGGGTCCGGGACAAAAAGTGGTATGACAATCCAGGCAAGAACGAATCATTACGTTATAGGCCTCAACCTTTGATGTCTTACTCGTTGCTATACCTTCGTATGCCTGAGTGAAATCATCTGAAAGCTCCGAAAAGTTCCGGTCGTTTTTGTCTGGACTGGAGGGGATGCCTGCTGTGAAGGTATGGGGTACGTTCAGTTCAGTAAAAAGAGTATCGCCACGAAGGATTTGCTCTCGTAGTTGCGTAGCATCTTGCTGGATATCCTGCATCATCGCAACCAAGGTCAGCGGCGCTGGATCGGGCTCAGTAGTCGTTCTGGTGCCGCAATACGAAACCAGGAATGCAATCGATACTATTCCCAGGAGGCGAAGCATACTATTTGATGATCACCCCGGCTGCTTCAAAAGCAACCTTGTACTCAGGTTGAGTGATCGCTGCGATTTCAGCGGCCGTTTTGCCTGCATCTTCGGCATAATGACGAAGGGTTTCTACACTAAGCGTATCGTAGAAGGCAACACCTTCAAGAACGGCCCATTTGCCGGCTCCATCTTTAGGCACGAAGAATCCATAATCTTTAAAGGTCACTCTGACCTCAGAGCCATCACTCTTTCTGATTTTCATCCAGCAGCCCTTCGACTGACACACTTCAACGATTTCACCTTCCACTTTGGCAGCAAATTCTTCACCAGGTACTACCAGAGAATCGAGAAGGCTGATAGCCATGGCTCCATCTTCTGTGATACTCGCACCAAAAGTTCCGGTGGATGGGAGACTATCCGCAGGTACCGGTTCGGTACTCACGGCGGTTTGTTCATTGGCTGGTTGGCAGGCATTCAACACAAACCCGATGAGAATAATATTGATAAGTGTGGCGAGAGTTTTCATATCAAAAGGAAATGATGTTCAAAAAGTCCAATTCAGCAAGATACGAAAATTGAAGATGGAGTGCACGGAAAACCGGTATCCTCAACGCGCCATAAAGCCACCATCTACCAACATAATAGCACCCACTGTACTGGCTGACTCATCGGCGGCAAGATAGGCTGCCATTGCTGCAACCTCGGCAGGCTCTACCAGACGTCCATGCGCCTGTCGGTCACGCATTTTCTGGCGTGCGGCCTCAGGATCAGGCATCGTAGACGTGATGCGCTGTACCCAGGGGGTATTCACCGTGCCCGGAGCAATGGCATTGATACGAATCCCTTCCATGGCATGATCGATGGCAGCAGCCTTGGTCAACGTTGCCACTCCGCCCTTAGCCGCACAGTAGGCAGCCCGCTCGTAGAGTCCGGCAAGCCCGCCGATGCTACTCATATTGATGATACTCCCGTTACCTTGCTTGCGCATCACTGGAATGGCGTATTTCATACCCAAAAAGACCCCTTTTAGGTTCACTGACACCACTCGGTCAAAATCCTCCTCAGACGTATCAACCACATTGGCAGCTACACCTAATCCCGCGTTATTGACCAAAACATCAAGTCGACCAAAAAGGGTCATGGCCTCTGCCACCATGGCCTGTACCGATGCCGCCTGGGTCACATCCACCCCTGTTGCGAAGGCCATGTCACCTAATCGTTTCGCCTCAAGCATTGCCTGATTAGCGTCGAGATCAGCAATAAGTACCCGGGCTCCTTCCGACAAAAAGCGCTCTACAATACTCAATCCAATCCCATTGGCACCACCCGTCACGATACAGGCTTTGTTTTCAAGACGTTTCATACACCCTCCACTGGATTATTCATCTCACCAATTCCCTGAATCCAGGTTCGAACCCGGTCGCCAGGTTTGAGATAGATCGGTGGTTTACGAATGAAGCCCACTCCGGCCGGGGTCCCTGTGATGATGAGATCACCTGCTTTAAGAGTAAACGATTTCGAAAGCTCATGGATGAGCACAGCTACCCCAAAGATCATATTTTTGGTGGTCGTTTTCTGTAATGCCACCCCGTTCACGTCACATCCAAGCTCGAGGACTTGCGGATCCGGGATTTCATCGGCTGTAACGATGACGGGTCCCATCGGACCAAAGGTATCCAATGATTTTGCTCGCACCCATTGCTTGTCGGCGAACTGAATGTCGCGGGCAGATACATCATTCATGATGGTATAGCCAAACACATGATCGAGCGCTTCTTCGAGAGCAACATGTTTGGCAGCCCGCCCGATCACTACGGCCAATTCAACCTCGTAATCAACTTCCGATGTAAGTCCCTCAGGGATGCGGATGGGATCCGTTGGACCCGTGATACTATTATTGAATTTCGTGAAAATGAGGGGTGTCGTTGGTACTGCCATATTGGCCTCTTCCGCATGGTCAAGATAGTTTAGGCCAACGGCTACGATTTTACCGGGATGGTAATATGGGGCGTCGAAGTCCTCCGGTGCCGGCATGGGATCGGCTTGTACCCCATGAGATGCGACTTGGATAAGATGCAATTCGTCCCGACCAGCCTTAATCAGATCCAGGAGCGAGCCCTCAAAGCCCAGACGTGAAAGAGGACTACAGCCTCCATGATGAAGAAGAACAGGAATACCGGATTTTAACGTAGCGAGAATCATGGGAGAAGATGAGGGTTGAGGGTTGAGGGTGGATGGAAGGCAACAAGGCATCAGATGATCAAGGCATCAAGGCAACAAGGCATCGGCTCATCGGAACATCGGAGTGATTGTAAGCGATTGTGCGAGATTGTACGAGATTGTAAGCGATTGTACACGATTGTTCACAGGCCAAATCTGAAGCCAAAGGCATAGCGGATGCGATGGGTTTTGTTTGGGTGTAGTTCGAGAGCGGTGGGGAAACCTTCTTCAGACAGGGGATTGGGCTCAGTAGAGGCTTTATGGCCGAGGTGAAAGTAGGAACAGGTCTCTTCAATACCTAAAACCCGGGTATGGCGACCATTCCAGGGTGGGTAGAAGCGTCCGCCGTTACTCATCCATAAAACCGTTCCAGGGAGAGTTTGAGTGTCTTTTTCAGCAAAAAACATCCAGTCTTCTTCCTTACACACCGCCGTTACCCATCCTTTTTCCAGATCACGGCGGGTGCGCAGCATAAGCAGATCTTCATGCTGATCAAGGGTAGGGTACACACTCAGGTCGCGGATACTTCCGTCGGCCAAAGGCGTCTCTTCGAGTCGCTCGAAGCGGGTATCATACTTGAGAAGTGACCGCCCTTTCTCAGGATCGCCTTCCAGGGGCTTTGGTGGGGTTCCGATCCATTCATAAGGGGCAAAACGCAATTCTATGGGAGCCCTGAGTCGGAGCATTATGTGATGAGCCACGGGCAGGCGACCCTGGCCGCCCTCGATCACATGCTCCTGGTAAACCATAGGAGAGCCCTCTTCGAGCCACACATGCTTATGTATCCGGGCACCACTCACCGTGCCTTCGAGGATCCAGTGTCCGGCGTCGTCGCGTACTTGCACGGCCAACCAGTTTCCATTCGAGCTAAGACCGTGTGGACGATTTTCAGCCGGATCGAGGTCGGATTCGCCGAAGGGAGCACAAAAGAAGTCGCCTTTCAAGTGGGTAAGTATGGGTGGAAGGCTTGGATCTGACGGTTCCATCAGCCAAGGGGCCTGATGCAGCGGTGTGGGGGCTCCATCGAGGAGCATATCATGAATGAAGCCTCCCTGGGCGGAGATGCTGACCTGAACACGATCGGATTGCAACTGCCATACTTTAGATGCCATCATGTCCTCCACCAGCGGTCCTGTTCATATCGTAACATTCCACTTTGGGTCATTTCATGCAGCTGTACCTGCATCATGGCGTAGCCGCGAAATTCTAACTGTCGGTTCAGTCGGCTACAGACGCCTTTCCAAATTTTATCAAAATGATCTCCATTACACTCTTCAAGAGTAGCAATAGTGATATCGTCGAGCATTTTTCGGGTTTCCCGAAGGGCAACCATGGCTTGCTCTGGGTTCATGGGGTCATGATGGGCGGGGTAGACCTGTTCAACAGATCCGTCTTCGATTAGGCCTTGAACTCTGTCCAAACTTTGGTAGAAGCCTTTCGATGTCTGGAAGCCATGGAAAAAAGGTGTTTTCAGGGCTAGCAGAAGGTCGCCCATGAATAAGCTTTTTGATTTTAGTTCCAGAAAGGCTACTTCTTCCAGCTTGTGACCGGGTACAGCCAGAGTAAGAAGCTCAACATCCTCCCCAAGCCGGAAAAGGTCACCATCCTGGATGAGCATATCCATGTGGATGGGGGCATCCATGATGCTGAGAACCTCCTCGCGTTGGTTTGGAACATATTCGAGGGTGAATTCCGGCTGACAAAATTCACGGTATTGAATGTCATAGTCTTCGATCCAATCCAGAGCTCCAGCGGAGCCAAAAAGGGCACTGGTGTGCTCTTTGACGGCCTTATTGCATCCGATGTGATCGTGGTGTGCATGGGTAATGAGGACCAGACGGGGAGTGCCTGCCCGATCACATAGATCGAGGATGGCTTGGCGCATCTGAAGTATGCCTGTATCAATTAAAACACTGTACTCCGGACCCTCAACCGCATACACGTGTAGTGGCACACCCGGCATCAAGACCATCCCAGTAGTATGAATCTTTGGGTAGCTCATATCTACTCTTTGGGTGAACCTGCAATGGGAAGTAAAAGTCCACCGTCTGCAATCAGCATAGAACCCGTCACGAACGATGCAGCATCAGAAGCTAAAAAAGCCACTACTTCGGCAATTTCCCGAGGAGTGCCGATTCTGCCAAGAGGATGCATGTCATCCAACACCTTCCATAGTTTTTCCGGGTTGGTGTCCATACGTACCGTATGCTCAAGCATAGGAGTACGAACGGATCCAGGCGCTACTCCATTCACTCGTACACCATACTCAGCCATATCCAGAGCCATAGCACGCATAAAACCGATCATCGCATGCTTAGAGGTGGTGTAGCCCAGTACGTTTTTTTGGGTTGCATACCCTTGTACCGAGCCAGTGAGAACGATACTGCCACGGGTCTTTTTTAGGTAGGGGATGGCCGCCTTGCAGCTCAGGAACATACTCTTGATGTTCACATCCATCACCAAATCCCAATCATCCTCGCTCGTTGTTTCAACCGTGCCATAGGTTTGAATACCTGCGTTACAACTTAGAACATGGATCTGTCCAAAATCACCTGCAAGCCTCGAAAAAGCATCGTTCACTTGCGCCAAAATAGTGAGGTCGGCACGGTAATAACTCGCATGACCACCAGCGGACATGATTTCGTTGGCAATCTGCATCCCCCGATCCTCGTTGCGATCGATAATAGCAACCGAATATCCTTTTTCAGCGAGTAAACGAGCAACGCCTTCGCCAATACCGCTAGCTCCGCCGGTAACAACCGCTACTAAGGCCCGGTCTGATGTTTTCATACGCATTTGGTTTTCATAGATCTCAATAGGAACAAAATCGTGACAGAAGTCTTTTAGATAGAATTTATTTCAAAATCTGAAACTATATTACCAAAGATCCGCCAAGGATGTAAAAATATACGACCGGTTATCCAGTCAAGAGAAAATTTTTCATTCTTTACCCCCTTAGGCGCATACAAAGGTTCATGATTCCCGTTTGATTTTATGCATACCCCTTCCTCACGTTTCTCGCGTGGTCGATATTCAACCCATCCCGTACATACGTTATCATCATCAGGCTTCTTAAGCGGATATCGCTCCCTGGTACAGTCTATACGCCAGGATATGGCAACAGGCCTGCGGGTCCTCGCTATCGACGGCTATCATGGTGTGGATTGGAAACAGCTTAAAAACGGCCTTGAGAACGAATTACAATCCATGAGTATCACCGCAGATTGGATACCAATGGAACAGGCGCTAAAGTCGCCAGATCATCTTAATGAGATGCTCAAACCCTTTTTGGGTGGTGATGATCCTATTTTTGGCTTTATCTGGCCTACGGGTATTGAGGCGTTCTTTGAGCCGGCTGCTTTAGCCAAATTACGTACACTCACCAGTATTGAGCGAGGAGCTGCCGCTGGAAAACTAACGATTATCTATGGAATTGGATCTGGCTTAATAGACACTGTAGATAGCTGCTGGTATGCTGAGGTTTCGAAAGAGCATATCCAGTACCTCAAAAAAACCTCTTCACTCAGGAATTGGGGCGATGACACGGATCTACCTTTTGGAGCTTTCTACAAACGGGCGTATTACATTGAGTGGCCGGCGCTCAATCGACACAAGCGAGCGCTACATCCCAGAGTTGGTTGCTTTATCGATATGCATCAGTCCGAGCATCCAGTGGCAATAACAGGTGATGCTTTTCGCTCAGCTTTACACCAATTTACCCATACCCCATTTCGTCCTCGACCCTGGTTTGCGCCTGGACCCTGGGGCGGACAGTTTATGAAACATCATATGGGTTTGGACCCCAATGAGCCTAATTATGCATGGTCTTTTGAGCTGATTGCCCCTGAAAATGGTGTATGCATCGGAGATGGAAAGCATCACCTGGAGTTCGCCTTCGACTGGCTACTTATTCATGATGGGGCTGGAGTAATGGGTTCGGAGGCATTTCATCAATTTGGCATCGAGTGGCCGATACGATTTGACTATCTCGACACCATGGATGGCGGTAGTCTTTCAGTACAAGTGCATCCTCGTCCTGATTATATCCGTCGTGAATTTGGTGAGACCTTCACGCAGGATGAAACCTACTACATAGCCCTTGCGGACCAGGATTCCAAGGTGTACCTGGGCTTCAAAGACGAAACTCAGCCAGAAGAGTTTAAAAAAGCCCTCCAGGAATCGGCAGAAAAAGGCCTCGAACTGGATGTGGATCGCTTTGTGCACCATCTGCCATCCCAAAAACATGATCTTTTCATGATCCCCAATGGAACGATACATTGCAGTGGGAAAGGGAATTTAGTACTCGAAATTAGCGCAACGCCGTATATCTATACCTTTAAACTTTATGATTACCTGCGTCGCGATCTGCAGGGAAATCTCCGCCCCATAAATATCGATCGTGGTTTCGATAATCTACATTGGGATCGTCGAAGCGATTGGGTGAATGAGCATCTGGTCGCCAAACCAAACATGCTGACATCAGGACCCGATTGGCAGGAGTGGGTGCTTATGGACGTGCCCTATACCTTTTATGTAATCCATCGTGTGGATTTTGAGACAAGTGTTGAATGGGAGATCGACGATACGGCCTATATGATTAACCTGGTTGAGGGGGAGTCAGTAGACGTGATCGGAGAAAATGGAATAAACGTGCCGCTGTCATATCTGGAAAGTATGGTCGTTCCGGCACGTACGGGTAGAATTCGATGCGTAAATACCGGAAAAGCCCCATGTAAGTTGATGAAAGTATATGTGCGTAAAGGGTTAGGATCTACACATTCTTTGAATGTTCCAAAATAAGTCAACAATTTAAAAAAGGCTTAAAGTACGTTGAGTTAAGTAAAAAATAATGATACATTCAAATGAGCTGATGTTAACAACTCATCATAAGAGTGTCTTATTATTTAGTCTTATCTGAACGTTCATGCAAAGCTTCGATATAGAAAGTGTTGATCAAGAGAGTTCTGTTCCACTCTATTTGCAAGCGGAACAAATATTGAGAAGATTTATTCGTAAGCCGGAATATTCTGACGGTATCTCGCTTTTGCCTAATGAAATTGATCTGGCCGATGCCATTGGTGTTTCAAGAAGTACGATGCGCGAGGCGATGAATAAGCTTGTATTTGAAGGCTTATTGATCCGAAAAAAAGGCCTGGGTACCCGGGTGGCTGAATCGCAAGTAATAACCAAGGCTTCATTTTGGTACGAAGATCCTAGTGAATTTTATGCTTCTGATCTCAAACCGGATGTCCTTGAAATCAATCTTGATTGGGAAAAAGCCCCTCGACCAGTTGCACGTTTTTACGACATTCCAGAAAAACGATCTGTGATCAAACTCGAGCGATTGGTAAACTGTAAGGATACGGCCAATGTATTCATTACTTCGTGGCTTAACCCAAGACAGGGATTTAAACCTCATATGGATTTCGAGGGTACCTCTGTGTATAAATTGCTCACGCAAAGTGGTGTAAAACTGGGTTTTGCCCGCGAAGAGATTACGGCCCGAATTCCGGAGCCTTGGGTCTACAAAAAATTAGATGTCAAACCTGGCTCTATCGTGATGTATCGTCGCAGATTTGTCTATGATGTCGATAATAAACCAGTTGAATATCGCCTCGAAATGTATGATGCTGCGAAATTTGTAATCGAATACGAATTATCTTCTCCGTAAAAGCAACATCTTATGGGAGGCACGAGTGGCTGGAATCGTTTCGCGATTGGGTTTTTGGCTAGGTATTCTTATTGGGATTGCCGTGCATCTTACACCTCCGTTCGGGGGTTTAAGTGATCCAGCCCAGATAACCCTTGCTATCACCGCTTTGATGGTAATTTGGTGGGTTACCGAAGCTATCCATATTTCTGCTACGGCTCTGCTTCCTATTGTTCTAATTCCTCTATTGGGGATTGGCACGATCGCTCAGGCAACCTCACCGTATGCAAACCCAGTAATTTTTTTGTTCATGGGTGGTTTTTTACTTGCTGCTGCTCTTGAACGATCACGATTACACACGCGTCTCGCCCTGGGAATTGTGGCACTGATCGGGGCCTCACCCCACCGACTCATTCTGGGTTTTTTGGTGACCTCATCACTTTTAAGCATGTGGATCAGTAACACCGCAACAGCCATGATGATGCTTCCCATCGCTTTATCTGTTGGATCCATCGGATCAGATTATGGCAATACCGACAAAGGGATCGCAGCCTTGCTCCTTTCGGTAGCCATCGGTAGTAATCTTGGTGGTATTGGTACCCTCATAGGCACACCTCCAAATGCCATCATGTTGGGCTATCTAAGTCAGAATCATAACATAGAAATGGGTTTTGGGGAGTGGATGCGCATTGGTGTGCCCCTTGTTGTGGTTTCATTACCCATTTTCTATCTCATATTAAAAAAGAGTATGGCTTTTGAAGCAACTGTTAACGATGCTGTCATCTCCAAAGAAGTACAGGCTCAACGCCTAGCTTTGGGCCCATGGAGTATATCTGAAATACGTGTGAGCATCGTGTTTTCAATGACTGCCTCCCTATGGATATTTCAAAGTCTGTTTAAACCCTATCTCCCTGGGATAAGCGATGCCGGTATCAGTATCCTTGCCGGACTCAGTCTGTTTCTGATAGCCGATGGCAAAAAGAGCACTCTTTTGGAATGGAAAGACGCTGAAAAGATACCATGGGGTGTTTTGATTCTCTTTGGTGGTGGCCTCAGTTTAGCAGAAGTTATTCAAACGACTAACCTAGCTCAATGGATCGGAGATTCAATGAGTGCTCTTGCCGTCTTACCCGTTCCTCTGATCATCTTTCTGGTGGCTATATCAATCATATTCTTCTCTGAAGTGGCAAGTAACTCAGCTACTTCTGCAGCCATCATTCCGGTGATGGGTGCCCTCGCGGTAAGCCTGGGCTACGATCCGCGTATCTTTGTAATCCCAGCAACGCTAGCAGCAACCATGGCCTTTATGTTACCCGTCGGAACACCTCCAAATGCGATCGTTTTTTCATCCGGCAAAATCAAACAGTCTGAAATGATTAGAGTGGGTTTCTGGCTCAATCTGGCATCAGCCATCCTGATCACCATCGCAATGACCCTCTATATGATGTGATTTTAGCTTCTCACTCCTTGCATCTTCAAAAAAATCCTACCATACTACGCCATTGAAAAATCCCTATTCATGTAAGTGCCTATTCCATGTGGTTGAATCTCAAATCCTTCGAAGAGTATACCCAAACCTATCAACGTAGTATCGAAGATCCCGAAGCCTTTTGGGAGCATGAAGCAGGTACTTTCTACTGGCGTAAGCGCTGGGATAAAGTACTCTCTGGAGATTTCAAGAAGGTAGATGTGAAATGGTTCGAAGGCGGAAAATTGAATATTACCGAAAACTGCCTCGATCGTCATCTCAATCTCATCGGTGATAAAGTCGCCTATATTTTTGAGCCTAACCACCCCGACAGCTTCCGTCGTACCATAACCTACCGTCAGCTTCACGAAGATGTGTGTCAATTTGCGAATGTTCTCGACTCTTTTGGGGTCAAAAAGGGCGATCGCGTCTGTATTTATATGGCGATGGCTCCTGAATTGGTGATTGCCGTGTTGGCTTGTGCTCGTGTTGGAGCCATCCACAGTGTTGTTTTTGCCGGATTTTCAGCTAAATCACTGAGTGAGCGTATCAACGATTGTGGAGCCAAGATGCTCATCACAAACGACGGAGGCCGCCGGGGAGAGAAAGACATCCCCCTAAAAGATATTGCAGATGAAGCCCTCGAAAATTGTCCTACGGTCGAAAAAGTGATCGTATGTCGCCGTACCAACCGCGATATCAACATCGTGGAAGGGCGGGATGAATGGTGGCACATGCTCATCCGTAACGCCTCTAAAGAGCATAAAGCTGTTGAAACTGACGCCGAAGATCCACTGTTCATCCTCTACACCTCCGGCTCAACCGGTAAACCTAAGGGCGTGATGCATACCGTAGGTGGATATATGGTATATACCAGCTACTCTTTCCGTAATGTATTTCAAGTGGGTGAGAATGATGTGTACTGGTGTACAGCAGATGTGGGATGGATTACGGGTCACTCATACATCGTGTACGGACCCCTGCTGAATGGCGCGACAGGGATCATTTTTGAAGGAATTCCGAATTATCCCGATCCTGGCCGTTTCTGGGAGGTCGTCGAAAAGTATAAGGTGACCCATTTTTATACAGCGCCGACAGCCATCCGCTCCTTGATGAAAGACAGCGTCGATTATATCTACAAGTACGATCTCAGTTCCCTGAAAGTACTTGGAACCGTGGGTGAACCCATCAATGAGGAAGCCTGGCACTGGTACGATCATCATGTAGGACGCGGCAAATGTCCAATTGTCGACACCTGGTGGCAGACCGAGACCGGTGGTATCCTCATCTCGCCACTCGCTGGAATTACCCCCACCAAGCCTGGATTTGCCACCTTGCCCCTTCCTGGACTCGAGCCGGTGCTCATGGATGAAAACGCACGACCCATCGAGGGGAATGGGGTAAATGGAAACCTGTGCATTAAGCGTCCCTGGCCATCTATGGCCCGAACTATCTGGGGCGACCACGAACGCTTTATACAGACGTATTTCAGTACCTATCCCGGCTACTATTTCACCGGTGATGGCTGCCGTCGCGATGCCGACGGCTACTACCGTATCACCGGCCGTGTCGATGATGTACTCAATGTATCAGGTCACCGCCTGGGAACGGCTGAAATCGAAAGTGCTATCGACGAGCATCAGAATGTCGTTGAAACAGCTATTGTAGGGTATCCCCACGACATCAAAGGGGAAGGTATCTATGCCTTTATCATCTGCAATGAAGAACCGGCTGACCTTGCCGTCTTCAAAAAAGAAGTCAATGATCTTGTAGCAAAGATCATCGGCCCGTTAGCCAAGCCCGACAAAATCCAAGTCGTTCCAGGCCTACCCAAAACCCGCTCTGGTAAAATCATGCGTCGGATCTTGCGCAAAATCGCCGCCGGCGAAACCGACAACTACG
>CAZXGO010000036.1:0-20982 GCA_964640035.1 uncultured Chitinophagales bacterium | reverse complement strand
GGTTTCCTGTGTTCTTGGCATCAACGAACGTGCTCTATCAATTTGATCCGGTTGCCAAAACATTTAAAGGCTTCCAGCGACCTCCTGTTTTGTCGACGAATGATCACTTTTTTGGCTTGATGAACGATAGCTTCAACCAAAAATGGATCCCCATAGTCGATAGTCGAGAGATTGGACTTGGCCTTCTAGTGATGGACCTTGGCAATCTGGATAATGCATCCGATGATGCCTCTGTCGTGTTGACTCAGGGCATTAATAACTTGCCAAATAATACGGTACGAGCCATCCTCCAGGATCGTAGAGGAGAAGTCTGGGTAGGTACGGCCGAGGGATTGGCGCGATTTATATTCCCGAACAGGGTCATCAGTGGCAATGCCGCTGATCGTCAGGCAGAACGCCTCCGTATTCGTAATGAGATTACCGGTGATATCACATTCTTCCTGAATAGAACTTCAATTACGGCTCTTGCCGTTAATGCGGCAAATGAAAAATGGATCGGTACTTCAAATGATGGCGTGTATCATATCCGCGAAGAAGGTAGCCTTGTTTCAATATTGAACCATTTTACCACGGCGAACAGTCCTCTTCCCTCAAACAATATCGTTTCATTGGCTGTAGATGATAAAACGGGTCAGGTCTACATCGCTACCGATCTAGGCATGCTTAGCTATACCGATGTAGTTATGGAAGGACTCCCTTCCATGAAAGAACTCAAGGTATATCCTAATCCCTATGTGTACGATAAGGCCAAAGGGTCCATCGTCATTGAAGGACTTGGCGATGAAACGCGTGTACATATTCTTTCCATCGATGGTAAGTTGATGCGACAACTCGAGGTTCAAGGTGGAAGAACCACCTGGGATGCCCTCGACTTCGCCGGAAATCGAGTGTCTACAGGGGTCTACATTGTCGTTGCTGTCGACACCAAGGGCTCTCAAAAAGGGCAGGGCAAAGTTGTGATCGTGAATTAAGATCCTTCATATTAATGGTAGCTATTCCCTATTTTTGGGTATAGAATTTCTTAATAGCCCTACATGTCAGAAGACGCTTCCAAATCAGACCAGCTCTACAGCCGAATATGTGCCGTTGATGTTGGTACAAATTCCTTTCATGCGGTTATCGTTGACGTGTTTCCCGATCGCAGTTATCACACTATCGATAACCTGAAGGAGATGGTAAATCTTGGGCCTGATGTCGTAAATCATCGCCTGTCGGAAACGGCTATCCAACGGGCCATCGATGCCCTCCGAAAAATTAAGACACTTTGCGACAGTAACGACGTTGAGCATATCATCGCCTATGCCACCAGCGCTATCCGTGAATCTGAGAACGGCGGCGACCTCGTTCAACGAGCCATCGATGAAATTGGCATAAAAATTCAGGCTATTCCAGGTATTCGTGAGGCCGAACTCATCGGATATGCCATCCAGCATGGCATGTATCTTAATGATGAGCCGATACTAGCAATGGATATAGGCGGCGGAAGTGTAGAATTTATTATCGCCAATCACGATACAACTTTCTATCTGGATAGCCAAAAGATTGGGGTCTCACGAACCTCTTCTAAATTCATGAAAGGGGAGGTGATTACCCCTGGCGAAATCGAGGAGCTTCGCCATCATTATAGCCTCTGTCTGAAAGAGCTTATCGCTGCTGTAAAGCGAACCCCTGTGAATGTTTTGATTGGATCGTCGGGGACTATGCAAAACCTTGCTTTTATGATGGCTGCCATCAAAAAGAAAGACGTTTCTCTCACCCTGAATGAATTTCAGTACAGCGCGAAAGAATTCAAACAGTTTTATAAGAAGTTCATCACCCTCAATAGGTCAGAACGCCTAAAAATAGAGGGTATCGATGAAAAACGAGTTGATTTTATTGTCACCGGACTCGTACTGGTGGATCTCATCATCGATCTTTTTGATATACGTACGATACGAACGAGTACCAATGCCCTACGGGAAGGGATTATCATCAGCTATATCAAAAAAGAGATGAAGAGCATCAAGCGGGTTACAGAGTTCACCGATCCGCGCCGCCGTAGTGTATTTGAGCTATTGCGGAAGTGTAACTGGCATGAGAAACATTCCAGACATGTAGCCAAATTCGCACTACAACTCTTTGATGATCTCATAGCCTATCATCACCTTTCGGAACAGGATAGAGAGCTTCTAGAATACGCCTGTCTGATGCATGATATTGGATATCATATTTCACATCACCGTCACCATCGTCATGCCTTATATCTTATCCTTAATGCTGACTTGAAGGGATTTAGTCAGGAGGAAATTGAGATCATGGCTCATGTGGCGCGTTATCATCGAAAAAGTACACCCAAAAAGCGTCACCAATTGTTCTGGGCGCTTAGCGAAGAGCAGAAAGACCGCATCACAAAATTGTCAGGTATCCTTCGCGTAGCCGACGGACTCGATCGCAGTCACTATCAGAATGTCAGAAAATTACAGGTGGAATACGGTGATGATATCACCCTAAAAATATCCAGTCTCGACACACCAGAGCTCGAAATATGGGGTGCCATGCGAAAAAGAGAGCTTTTCGAGGAGATGTTCGGTCGTACACTCAAGATCGTCAGAGTTTAACCTCGGTCTGCATCCTTCTCTGCTTGAACCGATTGAATGAGCTGCATCCAGCCAGCTTTCATTCCCAGCCAGCTTCCTATCGAGGATCCAATCGTAATACTGAAGATATACGACCAGTACATGACTCCGTACAGGATGTCGTTTTCCACAAACAGATTTAAACCCAAGGGGGGGATAACCATCAGAACCCCTGTTATGAGGGGAATCGTTGGCGGGCGCATCGGCTTTCGGGCAAAGCGACGGGAAACACCATAGGAAACACTCAGGTAGATGCCCAGGAGCATCAGCAACACCAACCAGGTTCTGGGGTCACCAGCTTGAAGAAAGACAAACAAACCCTGTGTAGTAACCAATACCAGAAGAGAAAGCACCAGAATCATGGTTACATAGGCAAAAATACGATACGCTTGCATAGGAATTTCTTGTATTGAATACGCTATGGCCTGTTAACGACCTTGGAGCCAATTTTCTGGGTCAACATTACGTGGGCCATTCAATTCACGCACCATGAATAAGATGGCTGCACCCATCATTGAATCCGATCGACCCGATAAGCCGACAATATCTCCCTGATTCACAACAGTACCCGTTTTAACCATGATACGGCTAAGGTTACCATAGGCTGTCATGTGCGTCCCATGGTTTACCATCACAATCTCTCCGTAGCTACCCAGCACGATGATGCTAGTCACTACCCCTTTGTGAACTGCGCGAACAGGTGATCCCGGTTCAGCAGCGATCATCACACCGGGGTTGTCCGTTACGGTACCATACAACTCATTACGCACTGAACCAAAAGGTGTGATGACATCTCCGCGATCTACTGGCCAGGGCAAACGTCCTCTCGCCCCTCGGAAGCTGGTGCTGATGGCATCCATTTCGTCGGCACTGACCATTTCACCCGTGAAAATAGGGACACTGTATTTTGCGACTTCGGCTTCACGCTCTTCTACATTTGGATTTTCTCGTGCACGAGCCAGACGCTCCAAACGCTCTGCTTCCTCACGCTGCAGACGAGTAATCCGATCGATATCCGCTTGAGCTCTGCGAAGGGCATTTTCAAGTTCAGCAGCTTGTTTTCTGGAGTCATCCAATCGGCGCTGTAAGAATCGGCGATTCGTACGCAATTCATTCAAGGTGGTTTCTTGTTTACGCTTGGTTTCATTCAGAATATCCGTTTCTGTGCGTTGCTCTCCGGCATTTTCCAGTACAAGAATACGAGCCTCTGCCAACTCTTCTTGCTTACGCTTTAATGCCTCTTGTCCCTCACGTATTTGTTCGTTTTGTTTTACACGCTGTTGATCAAAACGGCGCAGGTAGTAGGCTCGAACTAGCATTTGATTGATGGATCCTGAACTGAAAATCAGCGCAAGCTCATTGCTTCGTCCATATTTGTATAGGTGGGTCAAACTCTTTTGATAGGAGGCGATTAACCGTGCCTGATCTTGCTCCAATTGGCGATATGCTTGTTGGGAGACTACAATCTCGTTTTCAATTTGACGCCCTTGATTCTGGAGTTGTCGTAAGATGCGGTTTTGGACCGCGAGTTCACGCTCCAGACGCTGATATTCCTTATATAAGTTCTCTTCTCTACTGTTCGAACTCGTGATTTGTCCCTGAAGATCCCTAATCACGGAACGCAATGATTCAATACTCGATTGAGTCTGAGATGATTGAGAGCGAATTTTACGTAATTGCTCCTCATAATTCGTTTGAGCGAAGACCGGCATGGTCAGGCCCAGGAAGAAGAGCAGCGCAGATGCACGAAATATGGTGCTAAAACTCATTTTTAAAACGATAAATGGGTACAGAAGCAGGGATAGTCATCATGAAAACAGCATTGTCGGGGTTAAGCTCTAATTCAGTGATGTCGAATCGAATGCGATTTTTTCGATCAGCTGTTACAGCTTGAATCCTTCGGGGTAAAGATACCCCATTTAACTCAGCATAGGAATCATAGGTAAAATCGGTAAATCGATCATCGAGATCCGAATGATATCGGATTGCATGAGGAAGCAATGATCTTCTGTCCAAATAGAGTTGTGATGAATCATGAAGGTTCACTTTGTAAAACCGATTGTTTTCTTCAATGGAGAGTACCTTCTCCAATTCAATCATTGGTTTCAACATATCCAGAAGGTTCAGAGGTAGGCGTAGTCGTATTTCAGGACGTGTTTGATAATCGTTGATGGACAATTTCCAGGCAATTTTATCGATGACATAGTACAAGAGCACGGAATCAGAATCAACAACAATATGCGCTCCCTCGATACCCACACTGTTCCGAACTTTGGCCATCATATGTTTTCGATCTGCCGTAAATTCGGCAATACCGCGATCCGAATTTCCTGGTGATGAAAAGGCAACCCGAGCTTTTCCCCGTAATGACGTCAATCCAGTGTCACCCATATTTTGAAGAACTACATCGACCTGCGTCTTCGAGGGCTCGTAAGCTTGTTCAAGTCCTGTATCTGTTGGTACGATGGTGGCTGAACTGGCACATGCCGACAAACTCATCATCAGTAGTAAAAATACTGGTAGGTAGATGGTGGCGATGTGGCGACTCATTCCAGGTATTTCGATAAGTGTGTTCGCTTTGGATCCAATTCCAGGGCGCGTTTCCAGAAGTGAACGGCTTTTTGCCTATCCCCCAATTTAGCAAGGATTTCGCCCATATGTTCCTGCACTTCGGCACTTTCAGGATTTATATCCAACGATTTCTTAACTAAATCATGTGCTTTTTTATACTCCGCCATCTTAAAATAAATCCAGCCCGTGGTGTCCAAATAGCTGGCATTTTCGGGATCCCTCTTCAGCGCAGCCTCCGCCATTTCCAAGGCTTTTTGGTACAAGGATGGATCATTTCGATTTGATAAACTGTAGGCATAATTATTGAGCGCCACGTCATTTTCAGGCTGCAATTGAAGTGCCTTATCAAAAGCTGCATCGGCTTTTGCGAGATTTTTTTGGGAGACGTACACATCCCCGATGGAGGTGAATACAGCTGATTTAAAGTCATTGCGCGCCGGCAAGGTACTAGCACGTTCCAGCCAGGATAAGGCCGCCTCCGATTCATCCTTCATCAGGTAGGCATTACCGACCAAAAATACCACAAAAGGATTATCTGGAACCTGCTCATCAGCCATTATACCGATTTGGATGGCTTTATCGTACTCGCCTGTTTGTACCATGATGCGGATCCATTCCTGCCAGGCAAACTCATTAGTGGGCATCAGCTCGGTGGTCCGCATAAGAGCAGCTAATGCCTGGTCTTGTTGGTCAAGCTCGATGAACAGCTGACCAGCATAGGCAAAAGCAGGACCATATGTAGGATGGGCTCCGGTGTAGGCATCTATGACCTTAATTACTGCATCCGACAACGCATTGTTATCTGAGTCAGCTCGGTAGATGTTTAGCATATGGTCTACAAAAGGGAGCTTGTCATAAGGATTGATGAGGGTATCGCCGACAAAGCTGGCAATCAAGGCTCCGGCGCTATCCCATTTGGCCTCTTCGATGTACAGATCAGCAAGCATAAGCAGAGTTTCGGGGTCCCGTCGATTTACCTTCAAGGCATTTATGAGAGCCGTTTTCGCACTGGTCTTATCGTTGGTATCTGAATAGATCTGGCTTAATAACTGAAGGGTAACCAGATTCTCAGGCTCCATCTCCTGCATTTTACGCAGCATTACTATGCTGGAGTCACGAAGCTGTAGCGCCTCAAAGTTCTGAAATTTATCATAGTAGACCGCCCAATTTTCACCCCCTATGGTCAAGATTTTGTCAAGCGTACGGTTCGCATCCTGATAATTCTTTTGTTTCGATTGGGCAGCAGCCAGCGCACCCAAGGCATTCAAATCTTTAGGATTCAGGTCGATGAGCTCTTTCAAAACCCGAATGGTTGCCTCATTTTGTCCCGTTTCGCCATAGATTTCAGCCAACTTAAGACGATACCATTTGTTTTTGGGCTCCCGTTTCACGGCCTCCTTAGCGTATAAAGCGGCTTTATTCAAGTCTGCTTTCTTCAAATAAGCCTCGGCCAGGGCAAAACTCAGCGCAGCCTCACCAGGAATGCGCACATAGGCTTTGGTCAGCAGTTCGATCGCTTTATCTGTCTCGCCCATCTCATATGCTGCCAGTCCCTTGATATAATCTTCTCTAGCGGCAATTTCTTCCTCAAAACGCTGCTGCGCTGTAGACTGAGCCACCCCCTGGGAATGACCCAGGATCAAAAAGCAGAACAAAGGTATTAGAATACGTGTGGCCACTGAAATAGAACGATATTGAACAAAATCCCGGGAAATGTACGAAGATTACAACGCTCGTCCCACTGCCTTGGTGTGTGCTGCCCTGATTTTAAAGTGATGATCTCCATTCTTTGAGGCCATTAAGCGCCGGAATCATCCGTGAGCTATACCAGCTGAACCACTCGCCATCCACCAGCATTATCCTGCTTGCCGGACAAGCAGCCTCAAGTTCGGCGATGTGTTTCTCTTTGAAGGGATAGGGCTCGGAGCTGAGCAGGATGAGATCCGGTTTTAGGGCAGTCAGTTTTTCAAGTTCCAACACCGGATAACGAGCCTCATCAACTACATTGATCAATCCGAAATGATCCATCATATCGTCGATATAGGTATGCTTACCTGCCGCCATCCAGGGTCGTCGCCAGATCAGATAGGCTGCCTTTAAGGGTTCATACGCTTCTTTTCGGGGGATGGCTTTACGGATCCGGGCCACCATTTCCCCGGCATGAGCCTGCAATCCCACCGCTTCCCCAATATCGATCATAGCCTCTAGGGCCTGCTCAAGGGTAACGATATCTGTGAGCAGGATGGGTGTAAACCCGGCAATGGCCTCTACATCCTCTCGGCGATTTTCCTCTTTGTTGAGCACGACCAGATCTGGCTTCGCTTCGCGGATGGCTTCGATCTTTGGGTTCTTGGTGCCTCCGAAGTGTGGAATGGCGTCCACCCGGTCTTTTGGATGGATGCAAAAACGGGTGCGTCCGATAAGCCGCTCAGCCATCCCCAGATCAAGGAGATATTCGGTGAGGCTTGGTACCAGAGAGATGACGCGTTGTGGACAGCTCACCACAGCCCTCAATTTTGGGATATCTGTTGACTGAGATCATCCAAGAGCTGGGTACTACTTCGATGCAGGATCTGAAACACATGTTCAAAACCTTCAAGGGCGTCATAATAGGGATCCGGTACATCGGCAGCAGGCGGCAGCCCCTCACCAGACCGTATCTCAGGATCAAAATCGCGCATGAGACGCACTTTTTGGCGCTGTTCCTCGCTGTGTGTCAGCGATAGGATATCCTTGTAATTCTGTCGATCCATGGGTAGGATTAGGTCGAAATAATCGAGATCGGAGGCACGCAATGGCCGTGAACGGGTCAGCAAGGGCACTCCATGCTTTTCTGCGATCATCCGACTCTTGCTGTTGGCGGGCTCACCTTCGTGCCATCCCGAGGTACCTGCTGAGTCGATCTCGAAATACGATCCGAGTCCCCGTTCGATCACCAGATGCTGGAAGATACCCTCAGCGGTCGGACTCCGGCATATATTGCCGAGACAGACGAAGAGCACGCGATACGGACGCTCTTGGGTGATGGGGAAGTCAGCCATCCTCAGTTTCCTTCCTGGAAGAGCAGCTCAATTTGATCCGGACTCATTCCCATGGTGCGGATTTCAAACTCGACAGAGGGTACCAGATCACTATTGGGATGCAGACGAAGAAATTCCTCATACGCTACACGAGCACGGGTGGTGTCTTTCATCTGGTTCGACAAAGTATAACCTTTTAGGAAACGGGCGCGTTCAACATACTCAGACTCAGGATAACGCAGCGTGAGACTGTCGAGCAGGGCTATGCAGCTTTCATAATCCTGAAGATATTGAGCACGGATATTGGCCTGATTGAACATGAACAAAGGAGCATAGCTGGAATCAGGCCATACCGACAGGTACACTGTATACAGTGAATCGAGGGTGCCTGAGCCCATTTTGACAGTCTCAGGTAGGCCATCGCGATCGGCTTGTTGGATGATAACTTCAATCTGCTCAATACTTTTTAGCGTCTCTTCATACGACGGACCCTTCCGGCTACAAGCGGCTGAAGTAAGGGTAAACCCTATGAGGATCAAGAGAAAAGCACGTGATGAAAGTAGATGATTCATAGCCTTAAAACGATGATAAGTGACGATGGAGACCTGTTTTGGATATCATGATTCCCGTCTTGCAATCGGGAATTTCGATTAAAAATCGTATCTTGTAAGAATATCAAATATACGGCAGAACCGCCCAAAGCCCAACCCCAGACCACGTATGAGCCCCAAATTCACGGAAGTAAAACAGCTGAGCTATCCCGACATGGAGAAGGACATCTTGTCGTGGTGGGAGAAGCACCGTGTCTTTGAACAGAGTCTGAGCTCCCGTAAGGATAACCCGACCTTCACCTTCTATGAGGGTCCACCGACCGCCAATGGCAAGCCTGGTATCCATCACGTGATGGCCCGCACGGTGAAAGATCTCTTCTGTCGCTACAAGACCCTCAAAGGCTACCGTGTAGAACGTAAAGCTGGTTGGGATACTCACGGTTTGCCGGTTGAAATCGAAGTCGAAAAAGCCCTAGGCTTACAGGGACGTCCACAGGTAGAAGCCTATGGCATTGCCAAATACAACAAAGCCTGCCGTGACAGTGTTCTGCAGTACAAAGATCTTTGGGATGATCTGACCCGGACCATGGGCTACTGGGTTGATCTGAGTGATCCCTACATCACCTTCGAAAATCGGTACATCGAATCGATCTGGTGGGCCTTGAAGACTCTTTACGACAAAGGACTTCTCTACAAAGGCTACAAGATTCAATGGTACTCGCCAGGTAGCGGTACAGTACTCAGCTCACATGAGGTGAGTCTGGGGTACAAAGAAGTGCAGGATCCTTCGGTGTATGTGCGCTTTAAGATGAGTGACTCACCGGCCTACTTCCTGGCCTGGACCACCACTCCCTGGACGCTGGTATCGAACATGGCCTTAGCGGTGAACCCTGAGATCGAGTATGTCGAAGTGCGTCACCATAACGGTGATCAGTCCGAGATCCTCATCCTCGCAGCGGCCCGTATCGCCGATGTGATCAAAGAGGGCTATGAAGTGATCCGCAGCTTCAAAGGAGCCGAGCTGGTAGGCAAAACCTATGAGCCGATCTTCCCTTTTGCTTCCCGGAATATTGCCTCTGATCAGGCCTGGAGAGTGTTACCAGGAGCTTTCGTAACCACCGAAGATGGTACGGGCATCGTACACATGGCACCGGCTTTCGGTGCGGATGACTACGACACCTGTATGCACGAGGGCATCCCGATGTTCAACCCCATCGACCGCGATGGATGCTTCAGTAAAGAGATTGAGCCCTACGCAGGATTGTGGTTCAAAGAAGCTGACAAGGCCATTGTAAAGGACTTGAAGCAAACTGGTGTCCTCTTCCGTCAGGAGACCTATCTCCATAATTATCCGCATGATTGGCGTAAAGGTACGCCTCTGATGTCGTACCCCGTCGAGTCCTGGTTTATTCGTACCACACAGGTGCGCGATCGCATGGTCGAGCTGAATAAGACCATCAACTGGAAGCCGGAAAGTACGGGTACTGGGCGTTTTGGTACCTGGCTGGAGAATAATGTGGACTGGGCTATTTCGAGACAACGTTTCTGGGGCACCCCACTACCGATTTGGGTGAGTGATCAGGATCCGTCGTATATGGAGTGTATCGGCTCCGTAGCCGAGCTCAAAGCCAAAGCGGGGCTTGCCGATGACGCTGATCTGGATCTGCATCGTCCGTGGATCGACGATATCACCTGGCCGGCACCGGGTGGGGGCACTATGCGTCGGGTAACCGACCTCATCGATGTGTGGTTCGATTCGGGTGCGATGCCTTTTGCACAGCATCACTATCCTTTTGAAAACAAAGATCTTTTCAACGATCAGTTCCCGGCCGATTTCATTGCCGAAGGCGTTGACCAAACCCGTGGATGGTTTTATACCTTGCATGCCCTTTCGACGATGCTCTTCGACAAACCGGCCTATATGAATGTGGTGTCGAATGGACTCGTGCTCGATGCCAAAGGTGAGAAGATGTCCAAAAGTAAAGGCAATACGGTAGATCCGTTTGCGACCCTGGCCGAATTTGGGGCCGACAGCACCCGCTGGTACATGATCAGCAATGCCTCGCCCTGGGAAAACCTCAAATTTAGTACAGAAGGCATCAAAGAGACGCAGCGTCGGGTGTTTAATACTGTGGTGAATACCTACAGCTTCTTTGCTCTGTATGCCAATATTGACGGATTTACCAATCAGCACCCAACGATCCCTATGAAAGAGCGTCCAGAGATGGACCGCTGGATTATCTCCCGGATGAACACGGTGATCCAGGAGGTGGATCAGATGTATGCGGCTTATGAGCCCACCCGTGCGGTGCGTCACATAGAGGAGTTTGTTGAAGAGCTCTCCAACTGGTATGTACGCCGCAGTCGCCGCCGTTTCTGGAAAGAAGGGGATACCAGCGACAAAATTGCGGCTTACCAGACCTTGTTTGAATGTTTGCTTACAACGAGCAAGTTGATGAGCCCCGTAGCGCCTTTCGTCTCCGAATGGTTATATCAGCGCCTGAGCGAGGTGGTATCGCAAGGGGAGGAGTCGGTCCATCTTTCGCAGTATCCGATGGTGAACCCTGACGATATCGATCTGGATCTTGAGCATCGCATGGATCTGGCCAGAAAGATCTCTTCACTCGTTTTGCGTATCCGAAATAAGATCGGTGTGAACGTGCGTCAGCCGCTATCACGCATCATTCTACCTATCCAGGATGCTAAAGAGCGTAAAGCTGTTGACACCATGGCCGCTATCATCAAAGATGAGGTCAACATAAAAGCTATCGAATTTGTAAGCGACGAAACCGGCATCGTCGATAAAAAAGTGAAGCCAAATTTCCCGATCCTCGGCAAGAAAGTAGGTCCGCTCATGAAAGCCGTTGCTGCTCAGGTTAGCACCTTCAGCAATGCTCAGATCAATGAATTTGAAAAGAACGGATCCATCCATATTAACGTCGAAGGTCAACATATCGAATTAGTAACTGAAGATCTCGACATCCAACGCAGTGGTATCCATGGATGGGAAGTCGAGACTGATTTTGGCATTAGCGTGGCAGCCGATACCCAGCTCTCCGAGGAGCTTCGTAATGAAGGCCTGGCACGCGAGTTTGTTAACCGTGTCCAGAATATGCGCAAAGAAGCAGACTTCGACGTCACTGATCGCATTACCATCGCTTGGCAGGGAGACGATCAATTTGATCGTGCCCTTTCGGCCATGAAAGCGTATATTTGTGGAGAAACACTGGCTACGGATATTCTCAAAGGCACCCTCCCCAATACTGATACTGTAAAAACCTGGGATATTGAGGGTGTAGAATGCACAATACTGTTAAAAAAGATACCTTCATCATAAATCGTATTACGCCATGAGCAAGACGAACTCTGACAGCGACAAACGCATCTCTCCTTACAATGACGAGGAACTGGAGTATTTTCGCCAGATTATCCTAAAAAAGCGTGAAGAGACGGAACAGGATTTGGAGATGCTTCAAACTTCCCTGCGTGACAGCATGGAAAGCAGTACCGACGACTCCGCCTACTCCTTCCACATGGCAGATGCCGGATCGGATGCCCAGGAGCGCGAAAAAACGTACATGCTATACAATCGCTCCCGTAAATTCCTTAAGTATCTAGATGACGCCCTCGTACGCATCGATAACAAAACATATGGAGTGTGCAAAGTGACGGGCAAGAAGATCTCCAAAGGTCGACTTGAAGCCGTTCCACACACCCAAATCAGTATCGAAGCTAAACTCAAGAGGCGTTAAGGGCATCGATGCGCTCAAAAATCGGGCTTTTTAGTGGAATGATTGCTCTGGTGCTGATCCTGGATCAGATCACTAAATACATCGTTCGTACAAATCCATATTGGCAGTACGTCGACCTGATCCCAGGTTGGTTAGGCTTCCACTATACCCTGAATCCAGGGATGGCTTTGGGTATTGATCTGCTCACCACCCCGATGGTGAGTATGGTATCTATCACCGCAGCGCTCCTTATCATGGGGTACGTGATCTATAACATCAAAGAGGCTACCACGGGTTATGTGGTTCTTATGGGACTCGTGATGGGTGGTGCATTTGGTAACATCACCGACCGGATATTTTTGGGTCCCGTGCAAGGCCATGAAGGCATTTTACAAGGACGCGTAGTCGATTTTATCCATTTTTATGCTCAAATCGGTGATACACCCATCTTTCCGTATATCTTCAATGTGGCCGATATGGCTATTTCGGTCTCATTAATTACCCTCATCATCTTCCACAAACGTTTTATGCCGGAAGAGAGCAAAGAAAACCCCAAAGAGGAGACCATTGAGGCTATGCCCGCTGAACCACCTTCAGAGACAGGTTCAGAACCACCCTCTACACCTTGAGTGAGTCGATATCGAACTCGTGACCCATCCGATCTTTTTTGGTGCGCAGATAGCGCTCATTTTCCGGAACTGGTAATACAGCCATAGGCACACGCTCTACAATTTCGAGACCATATCCTTCTAGTCCAACCCGCTTTGTAGGGTTATTGGTCATTAGGCGCAATTTGCGTATTCCCAGGTGACGTAGCATCTGAGCGCCTACGCCATAATCGCGATGATCAGGTTTGAATCCCAGTGCCTCATTGGCCTCGACGGTATCCAGACCTTCCTCCTGCAATTTATAGGCACGGAGTTTGTTCATAAGTCCAATCCCACGGCCTTCCTGATTCATGTAGAGCACAGCCCCGCGGCCTTCCTGCTCGACCTGGTAGAGGGCACGGTGAAGCTGATCCCCACAGTCGCAGCGTTTTGAACCAAAAATATCTCCCGTAACACACGAGGAGTGGACACGTACCAAGACGGGATCGCTATCCTTCCACTCACCTTTCGTGAGGGCAATGTGGTTGGCTCCCGACAGACGTTCTTCGAAAGCAACAAGGGTGAAATTGCCGTAGATAGTCGGCATTTCAACGCGGATAATCTCATTGATCAGCGACTCATGCTCCATCCGGTAGGCGATGAGGTCTTTGATGGTCACAAACTTCATCCCAAAACGATCGGCCACCTCCCATAGGTCGGTAACACGGGCCATGGAGCCATCCTCATTCATAATTTCACAGATCACCCCGGCAGGCTCGAGTCCTGCCATACGGGCGAGGTCGACAGCCGCTTCGGTATGCCCTGCGCGGCGCAAAACGCCGCCATCGACGGCAATGAGAGGGAAGATGTGTCCCGGGCGACGAAAATCGGCAGGACGTGTTTCTGCCTTAATCAGATCGCGGATAGTCCGTGACCGGTCCGAAGCAGAGATACCCGTAGTCGTTCCCTCGCGCGAGTCGACGGATATGGTAAAGGCCGTACCCATCGCATCGGTATTATCGAGCACCATGCGATCGAGATTGAGCTCAAAGGCACGTTGACGGGTGATCGGTGCACAGATGAGCCCTTTACCGTGCGTGGCCATCAGGTTGATAGCCTCGGGAGTTACCATTTCGGCAGCCATCACGAAGTCACCTTCGTTTTCACGATCTTCATCGTCGCATACTATAATGATGCGACCATTCCGAATCTCCTCGATGGCTTCCTCTATTGTATGAAAGAAACGATCAGACAAGAGCCTACTTTTTATTGGGGTTCACGTCAACAATAGAGGCTTTAGTGAAGCGAACTTTAACATTGGTATCAACTTCAACCAATACCGAATCCTCTTCTATCGAAGATATCGTGCCGATAATTCCGCCATTTGTAACCACTTTATCGCCTTTTTTCATCTCTTCGACTTTTTTCTGAATTTCTTTTTGTCGTTTAGACTGTGGGCGAATCAGGAAGAAATAAAATACAACAATGAGCAGAAGGGGGAACAGAAGGTTCAGGAGTCCGCCCTCACCACCTTCCGGTGGCATCATCAAAAAAATGGGAGTCATTATAGAACATGTGAATGAGTATATACACTAAAAATACATGGATTTATAGCCTTCTCCAATTAGCGGGACAGTTTGCTTTTATCGAATGCTTTTCCAATGTGTTGGATAATATTGACATTACTGATGTAGATATTTCCCATAATAAACTCCTCAACCGGTGAACGTTCTCGGTTTACTATGCGTCTAAACACCTCCGATTTTGCTTTAATCTCGCATTGGATAGGTTCAAGCCTTCCTTTCTGGGTGCTACAGCCCGAAGCGTCGAAAACCAGCGTGCACTCACAAGGTTCCGTTCCCGTCAAGGTAAGTAGGATATTCCCAGTATAACCTGCAGCTAACGCAGGAGTATAGCTGGATGCAAAATCCCGAATCACCTGTTCTATCGATGGCTTGGTTTCCATAACATCAATATGATACTTTTCACTCAGATTTGCTTCCGAAATTCTACAATATGCTAAGCCTAATCTTGAACGCATTTTGTGATTTTTGTGTATTATAATTTCCACTTATCCCGTGAGACTCAACCATCTACTCTATACACCATGCGTTTTTTGAGCATCCTTCTTGTATTTCTATTTATCTCAACGTTTCGTACTCAGGCTGAAGACCCCCAAGTGATGCCGGGTCGCATTCTCATTCAATATGAGGATGCCTTCATGGGAGCCAGCAAACATGCTCCCGGTTACAATCCCATCCAAAACATGCTCAGTATTATGGGATCGGGTCCGGCACAGCCCTTTCTAGACGAAACCATCGCTCATAGAGCTCAGCAGCGCTGGGAGAGCACAAACAAGCGAGCACAAACGGTTAATCCCTATCTCGAAAATCTTCGTCGGACCTATGTCTATGATTACATTGGCGATATGGATCCTGTGCTTCTGGCAGCAAAGATCTCGCGTATGCCCGGTGTAGCCATCGCTGAACCATGGTATTTGGCTGAAATACATGCCCGACCCAGCGATGAATATGTCAACACAGCAGGTCACGACTATTTCGAAAAACAAGGATTCTTCGATGCATGGGAAGTGACAAAAGGTTCAAGTGAAATCATCATCGCCATTGTTGATTCCGGTGTGGATTACACCCACCCCGACCTACTCACAAAAGCTTGGGTCAACCAAGCCGAAATACCTCAAAATCTCCGAGGAGATATTGATGCAAATAAAGACGGAAAAGTGAGTAGTCTGGAGCTTCATAATTGGATTGTCGCCCGAAATATTGATTACAATGGGGATACGGTCATCAACCTGCGTGATGCGCTTCATCCTTCAAGTCCACTACGCGATGCTGTGGATAATGACGATAATGGCTTTTTTGATGATATCATGGGATGGGATTTTTGGGATTCAGGCTATACATCGGCCACAGTTCTCAGCGATAATGACCCTTACGGTGAATTTAGTATGCATGGTACACACGTAGCCGGCCTTTCAGCCGCTGAAACCGATAATTCACTCGGCGTAGCAGGTACGGGATACCTTTCTCGTTATATGGCGATCAAAGCGGGTGGCGTACGTGATAATCCCGCGACACCTAATTCAGACGAATCACGTTCTATTGGATTCGGTTATTCCGGTATTCTTTACGCAGCCATCAATGGTGCTCACATTATCAATAACAGTTGGGGAGGCGGTGGGTACAGCGAAATCAATCGTAATGTGATCCGCGTTGCCAACTCATTGGGCTCTGTCGTGGTGGCTTCTGCCGGAAATTCAGGTTCTTTTACAAATTCTTATCCCGGTGCATTTCCGGAATGTATCAACGTAGCGTCTTCCGATTATGATGGGGTTCCTATTGGACGCAAATCTTCCTTCTCGACCTATAACTCATTTGTTGATGTGATGGCTACCGGATCGCGCGGTCCTGGTCTGGGCGGCGTATTGAGTACGTACCGAGGAAGCAGCACTCAATCGATATCCATACCAACAGCCTACAGTTATGCATTCCTTCAAGGTACGAGTATGTCGGCTCCTATTGTTTCAGGTCTGGCAGCTCTTGTTCGGGCAAAAAATCCTACCTGGACACCTGAGCGTGTCGCTAGCCAAATTCGTACAACTGCAGTGATGGCTGATGAGCTCAATCCTAGTTTTGTTGGTAATCTTGGACGTGGCTATATCAACGCATTTGATGCTGTTTTGAAGAATATGCCAGGATATGTCCTCCTTGATGCTAATTTGCTCAATAATGCTGGTGTCAAAGCTTCTATTGGAGAAGAAGCGCAAATGCGTTTTAGTTTGGTCAATCATGGTGCTCCTATTTCAGCCATTGCAACATTGAAATCAACAACAAATGGAATCACAATCTCCGAATCAGTACGAACCATAAATGCAGCAACCGGCGATACTTTTTTTGTAAGCTTTCCTACTCGGATTACGAGCCTCAAAGGTGAAATCCCTACCTTCAAAATCGAATTTAGTAACACTCAGATCGCCTATTACGACTTCTACAACTATTCATATGACTCCATTTATTTGGATGATATTGGAAATACAAATTTTTCAACATCCCTGAATTCTTTTGGTAATGTAGCAGCTATATCTAGCTTGGGAAGCATTGGATACACAGGATATAATATTAAACTTTCAACTACTCCCAATCCTTTAGATGTCATTTTCGAAGGAGGACTGATGGTGGTCTCGCGTAACATGTTGGCTGACCGTTTAAGGGATCTGGAGCAGACGGTTGCTAAAAACATCGTACCTATAGGACCCTTTTCAACGCGCAAGGGCGGCACTAATGATGCTTGGTCTCGATACGGGGTTGGTGATGCCCGCTTGTTACTCAGGGCCGAAAATAACTTTCTGTTCGTTGACACCACAATGACTGTTCGAATCGAAGGTTTCACCTACGATAAACCCGAAATCGATAAGGTCTTATTCCTCAGATATACCCTCACGAATCAGAGTTCAACTCTAGCCGATACTACCTACATAGGAATGTTCAATGATATAGATCTTGGTAGTGGTACTAATTCCTCCCGCTGGTTATCCTCTGATAGTTTACTCTATGTGGAAGGAAATATTGGTCAAGGGAAAGCCTTTTTCTCTGTTGTTCCTGTTGGTAATATCGCAACAGCTTTTGCTATCGATAATGCCGCGACAGGCATCGGACTCAACTTTGGAATCTATGACGGTTATAGTGCCACCGAGAAAATCCGTTCCTTAAAAGGCGGACGATCTATAACGAATATTTCCGATAAGGATGTATCGACGGTTGTCTCTTCGGGCCCTTATCATATTATGCCAAGCCAAAAAGTTGTGGTTGGCTTTCTATATGCCTACGGCAATACCCTTGAAGAACTCCGTGCGCAGGTCGCCGCGGCTCGTGCCCTGAAATGGATCGACATCACCCCACCTGGAATGGTGCTTTCCGACGAAAACGAGACTCCGGAGGTGCCATTTACGACTTCGATCTCGGGTAACTACCCCAATCCTTTCAACCCTACTACTACGATCAGCTTTGAACTGGCTCAATCCGGACAAATCAATCTCTCTGTTTACAATGTGTTGGGTCAACGGGTCGCTCAGATGTTCAACGGCTATCGCGCTGCAGGTCGTTACAATGAAAGCTTCGATGCATCACGCCTGGGCAGTGGCGTCTATTTTGTGCGTATGCATACGGGCTCAGCAGTGTACACGCACAAGATGACCCTGATCAAATAGGAGCTCAGGATTCTGGGTTGAATTCTTCCCAGACCTTACCGCTGTAGGATCGAACGCGCACCATATCTCCCTCTCTGCCCAGATAACCGCTGGGTGTGAGAGGAACTTTTCCATATGGGGTATCCAGCACGTAGGTGGGGATGGCAAAACCGGAGATGGTACCGCGCAGCTCGTTCATGATGTGCATTCCCTCTTCGATGGTCGTCCTAAAATGACGAGTCCCACCGATGAGTTGTGCCTGATACAAGTAATAGGGTCTGATGCGCATCTTCACTAAGCCTTTGAACAGCTCCCGAAGGGTATTGGCATTATCGTTGACTCCCCTCAGGAGTACCGTTTGATTGCCCAGGGGTGCTCCGGCACGGGTGATCTTGTCGGCTGCGGCCAAAGCGGCGTCGGTGAGCTCTTTGGGATGGTTGAAATGGGTATTCACCCACACAGGATGGTACTCACTGATGATACGACATAGCTCGTCGGTCACACGAAAGGGATTCAACACCGCGAAGCGTGATCCAATCCGGATCAATTCCACATGGGGGATGGCTCTAAGCCGACTGATGATCCATTCCAAATTATGATCACTGAGCACCAGGGGATCCCCACCGGTGAGGAGCACATCACGGATCTCAGGATGGGCAGCGATATAATCGATACCCTCTTGGAGCTCGGTTTTGTTCATGGCGTACTCCCCATCACCGACCATACGCTTTCGCAGGCAATAGCGGCAGTAGACCGCGCACTCAGAAGCTACACAGAATGCCACGCGATCCTTGTAGTTGTGGATCACATTTTTCACAGGGCTATGAGCCAACTCTTCGAGGGGATCCAGTGCCAGGATATTGATATCATCCTGCATCTCATCCAGTCGAGGTACGACCTGACGTCTAACCGGGCAATTCGGATCGGTCGGATCCATCAGGCTGGCGTAATATGGTGTGATCTGCCAGCGGAAAACGCCTTTTGTAGCCTCAATACCGGCGATTTCTTCTGCGGTAGGTTCTATCCACTGCTCCAACTCCTCCAGCGTTTGGATGCGGTTGCGCAGTTGCCATTTCCAGTCGGTCCACTGCTCGGTGGACACATCATTACGTGTTGCGATCATGCCTTAAGGTAAGGAATTTGGATCTCAGAAGGTATCGACGGCATCCTGAATCCATTCGGGTAGGAAGCGAGCCAGATATTCGGCTGGGCTGCAACCTTCGATTTCGGCCAGGATCCCGAAGGTGTTATCGGCTGCGAAGGTGGGCAGGGGGTTGATCTCTAAAAACTGGGGATGGCCCTGGGCGTCGCATTTGAAGTCGAGGCGTGCAAAATGCCGGACCTCCATCTCCCGGCAGATGGCCAGGCTCCATTCCTGAAGCTTTTGTTCTATCGTTGGATCGATAGCACCATGCGTGAAGGCCAGTTGATCAGCTTGTGGATCGTGCGCACTTATTGCGTGGATACCGATGCCTGTTGGCTTGTGTAGGGCTCGTTCCAACACCGGCAACGCTCGCAAGGGCGTTCCTGCCAGGGCGATGGTATACTCCGTCCCCGGGAGCCAGGGTTCCACGAGAACATCCTGGCGGTAGCCGGATACCAGCCGATCCCTCAGCTCCGCCAGCGCCTGTGGATCTTCACAGCGACTCCACGGACCGATCCCTTTTGCCGTGCCCTCATACCGGGGCTTCGCAAAGACCGGATACCAGTCTGCGGGCACCTCCTGCACCGGAGTCCTCGCCCCCAGGAGCCTCCAGGGTGCCGTGGGCACCCCGCACTGGCCGGCCAGCTGTTTGCTCCGGTGCTTGTCGAGACTCACACTCAGGGTCAATGCATCCGACCCCAACATCGGAATACCGCGCATCTCTGCCAGCACAGGACCCCATGCCTCACGATTGCGCGTGCCATATCCCTCAGCGATATTCCAGATCACATCAATCTCGGGCAATGCCTCCATCAAGCGCGCCGGCGCCCCCAACCGAACCGGAACATGACCCGCCAGCCGTACCGCCTCCTCCATCAAAAGAATCGTCGAATCAGGCTCGAATTCCGCAAAACGATCTGATGGACCCCGGGAATGCGGGTAGTCGGAAGGAGAGTCAAATAATATTCCTAGGTACATGGGAGTTGGGAAAGCAAGGCAGCAAGGCAGCAAGGCAGCAAGGCAGCAAGGCAGCAAGGCAGCAAGGAAAGATTATAAAAATAAGGAAATTATGTAAGGAATTGCTTTTTGGTGGCTCTTATGGATATAACCGTAATTAAAATGTATTCTATGAAGCCCTATCAAAATGAGCTGCTTGAACGACTAATTAAACTGTCTTCCGATATCATACGAATGTCAAAATCGAACCGATATGGAAATATTGATAAGGTTGTTTTGAATCAACTAACACGATCAAGTTTAGCCCCGACACTTATGTATTCGGAGGCAACTGCTGCTGAATCACTAGATGATTTTATTCATAAAATGTCTCTGGCACTCAAAGAACTTAGAGAAACAAAATCATGTGTTCGGGTAATGATATCAATTTCTGATTCTCATGATCTTATTGAGCGTTGGACTAAAATTCTTGAAGAAACCGATCAACTTGTTGCTATCTTTTCGAGGAGTGTTCATACCAGTATTGAAAGGAAAAAGTCACAACACAATATTTTTTGGATTTTTAAGATAAACTTCTAAGTTTTGTTCTTCTTTACTTAG
>CAZXGO010000035.1:17860-21109 GCA_964640035.1 uncultured Chitinophagales bacterium | reverse complement strand
TTGCACCCTCCGTATTACCGCGGCTGCTGGCACGGAGTTAGCCGGTGCTTATTCGACAGGTACCGTCAGCACGGGACAAATCCCGTGGTTTCTTCCCTGACAAAAGCAGTTTACGACCCATAGGGCCTTCATCCTGCACGCGGCGTGGCTGCGTCAGACTTTCGTCCATTGCGCAAGATTCCTCACTGCTGCCTCCCGTAGGAGTCGGGGCCGTGTCTCAGTCCCCGTGTGGCTGATCATCCTCTCAGACCAGCTACGCATCATCGCCTTGGTAGGCCGTTACCCTACCAACTAGCTAATGCGACGTAGGCCCATCATCAGGCAGGTTTCCCCTTTAACAACTGTGGTCATGCGACCCCGCTGCATTATGCGGTATTAGCACGGGTTTCCCCGTGTTATCCCCCTCCCGATGGCAGGTTGCCTACGTATTACTCACCCGTGCGCCAGTCCAACCTGAGTTGCCCCAGGTCAGCCTATGACTTGCATGTGTTAAGCCCGCCGCCAGCGTTCGTCCTGAGCCAGGATCAAACTCTCCGTTGTAATTGTGTTTTTTCAAAATTCTAACAAGAAAGCTCCCCCAGCTCGTCTTTTCATAGGTCCTTTCGGTCTAGTATCCCCTTATTTACATAAGAAAACACCGACCCGCTATGCGATATGCTGATGGTTCAGTACTCCCAAAGAACAGTGCCTGATTTTTCAGGCGCAGATAACAATGATACGAAGTTTTTGGCGCCCAAACAATACAGACACCAAAAAAAATCACACCACCTGACACCGCTTCCCTACATCAGGTTCAAAGCGGCTCCCAATATACACACCTTCCCTCACCAACTACAACTTATTTATTAGGATACATGACACTATTCTAGATACTCATGCTAAATAATCATACCGCTAAAACCATCCTAAACACGAACCCTGTATTTATCCAACTTACTCTGTAAGGTCGTCGGTTTCATTCCCAATACTGCAGCCGCACCATCCTTACCATAAATCTTTCCATTCGTTCGCTCCAACACCTGTGATAAATAGATGCGCATGTGCTCATCATACCCCCCACGTACACCCAAATCAATCACTATGCTTGATTCATCGCTCTTTGGACGACCTTTTTGCTTCTGATTCGTCGAAGAACTGGCATTGCCTACATTAAATTCAAATGCACCTTGTTCAGCCCTGATCACACTGCGTAAAATAATCGTGTTTAAATCATCAAAATTAATTTTGAAATCAAAATTAGAGAGACGAGTCCATTCTTTTTCACTGATCTTCGGATACGCAACACCCGAAGCATCACATATTTTTCTGATTAGATGTTCCGTGTAAGGCTGAATCTCCGATTTTCGATGTTGTAATCCGGGGAGAACGACATTGGTTAGATTCATCAGATAGTACAATTCAGGGTGTAGCCTACCTTCTGATACCATCTGATCCAATGACACTCGACTTCCTACGATAAATCGAACATTGCGGTCTGGCTGCTTCGCCCATTCCATGATTAATTTTTGATCCTTTTCTCCCATTTCTTGAAGCTCATAGATAAACATGGCTATCGGCTTCGATTTTCGATGTGTCTGGAGATGCTCAAAATCGGAGTGGACACCATCACAAAAAATCTCTGCGTGCCCTGCTGAATAATCCATTTTTACGATCTGATAGTCAGATTGTATCAAACGTGTCAAAACTTCATCCGAAAAAAATCGCTTGCCCGTACCTTGTGCACCTACAAAAGCCAGATTGGCTCCCTGTTCCAGTCCCTGATCGATACGACTTCGTACCGTGGACATCAATTGTGATTCAAATCGAGCATTCGATGATGTATCCGCAGGAATCTCCGCATCCGAAATCCCATGTACCGTCATAATGAGAATCTGTTCCTTTATTGACTCGCTGTAAAAATCGGAAACTTCCACCGAATACATATTCTTTTTCCCACTCAGCGTTGTAAGCTGTATTCTGGTCTCGCCGTTTAGTGCCAATCGACAAATGGTCTCCAGTTCATCCCTAAGACTTCCTTTTTGTTCGGACTCCAGAACATAGGATTCTGGTTTATAACCTAAATAGGACTGGACAGCCCGATTCACAAACATAAGTTCATAATCCGATGACTCTTTCCGAAAAATTAGGATCAGTGATGAAATCTGATCAAATACATCTCTCCAAAACTTATTATTCATTCGTATTGATATAATGGGGCCAGCTTGAAGTCAGGCAGAAAAAATGTTAAGCGGGTGAACAAAATAAAGGTTTACGGTGTTCAATGGAAATACACTGACAAGAACTATTCACACGCTTCTCATGCCTTCTTCCGACGTTCAAGATACACCACCCCTAAGCGCAATCGCAGCGGATCTGTACATGCGCCAAAGGCATGATTCGGGCTTTTTGGCCATTTCTAAGGAATCAGGAATCTCAGTAGATGATTTGCAAACGGCTTGGTCTACACGACCAAATCTTTTAAAAAGCTACTACAGTGATGCCTTTCGACGATATACCGAGTTAGAATCATCTGTACCTGATTTCAAACAGTACAACCTATCGGAAAAGCTAGCCACCTTGATCTTTTCACTAAGCGATGAGTTAGAACACATTCCTGGTTTCGCTTCTGAAACTTTTTCTGTTCTAGCATATGATGCGTCTGCTTCAGGATCTTTTGGTCAATTGGTATTCGAAAGAATACGTTGGTTTATCGACTCGGATCATCAGGTATCTAGTTTGGCAAACCCAATCATCAATAAGACAAGCTCAAAACTTTTACAAAAAGTAGTGTTGATGCTCATCTTCGAGCACTTGAGAGATCAGAGTGCGGATAAAGAGTATAGTTCCGCATTGATTGATAAAACTACCACCTTTATAGAATCGTTGTATTACTCTGGAATAACAGACAAAGCCATCGACCTGGCTAAGTATCTGACGATCAATTACAGAAGAAGATAATTCATGGAAAATTTCCCATCAGGTAAATTTGAACGCAGCAGCATACTCGCAAAAACCGGTCTAAAGATGGGTGGAAACTACGCCAAGTACCATCTAAAAAAAGTGCTTGGGTCCCAGGATCTCGACAAGGAGCAGGTTCATCGCGAGAATGCTCAGTATTTATTTAAAGAGTTAACCAACCTACGTGGCACGGCATTAAAACTTGCTCAATCGATGAGCATGGATCAAAGTGGACTTATTCCTGATGCCTATGCCGAAATCATGACCGGAGCTCAATATAAAGTACCACCAATAAATCGGGCGCTCGTTCGA
>CAZXGO010000035.1:6368-17850 GCA_964640035.1 uncultured Chitinophagales bacterium | reverse complement strand
TTAGGGGATTGGCCCGAAAAACAGTTTTATTCATTTGAACCAGAAGCCATAGCTGCTGCCTCTATTGGTCAGGTACACCGGGCTATTTCTTTGGATGGCAGGGCTCTTGCTGTAAAAATTCAGTATCCAAATGTTCGGGAAACCATCAAAAGCGACCTAAAGGTCGCAAAAATCATATTCGAGCGCTTTGTGAGTACAGATAATATCGACGAATATTTCGATGAAGTGTACAACAAGTTAGTCGAAGAGACAGATTATATATCCGAAGGCAACTATATCGAAGCATTTGCCCAGCGTTTTAACGATGATAGATTCGCAACTCCGCGCTGTTTACCAGACTTATCCTCCGAAAAATTGCTCACGATGACCTGGCTCGACGGACTCCATCTCGATCAGTTTTTAGCCACAAATCCTAGCCAGGAAACCAGAAATCACTATGCCCAGCTCTTGTGGGATTTCTTCCATGACCAGATCGATGCACACCATACGATTCATGCCGATACTCATCCTGGAAATTTTCTCTTTTTGAATGATGGTCGACTCGGTATCATAGATTTTGGTTGCGTAAAAACATTCCCAGCCTCATTTTTTAAATCATACATCAGCGCTTTGCCGCTGCATATTGAAAATGACGAGCAGAAGCTTCTCAAGCTCTATGAAGAGCTAGAGATTTATGATCCCAACGCAAGAAAACAGGATGAGCAAGAGAAATTCGTACGGTTTGTGCGAGGATTTGGTCAAACTTTTGCCGATCCCTACCGTGGTGATTCGTACGATTTTAGTGATCCTGCATATGGTGAAGCGTTAAAAGCTCATATCCAATCGGCCACTCAATTTAGCGGTCCGAAAGGATCAAAACATTTTATATTTGCCTCTCGAGTACAGGTTGGACTCTACACACTCTTGATGAGAATGGGTGCCACAGTTGATGTACGTCGAAGCAAACGTGTAATAGAGCAGTACCTAAGCCTGGTTTAATCGTTTAACATGAACCGATGCATTTTTATGGTGATTTCTATTGATTGTCTATATTAGTCCATGCACCATATTAAATATGTCTTCGAGTTTAGCGATGGAAAGATCCTGGAGGTCCCTTTAGCTCTGGAACCAAGCACGCTTAGGCTGCATCGAGATAGTGCCAATCCTCCAGAATGGACGTATCTGGATTTCGAGCAGTGTCCAAACTGTCCGCTCGACCCTGATAAACATCCTCGATGCCCCATAGCTGTTAATATTTCGGATACGCTGATGGTCTTCAACGACTTCCTTTCATATGAAGTCGTAAATGTTCGCATTGAGACTGCCGAACGTAGTTTTCAAAAACAAGTAGCCCTTCAAGATGCCCTCAGTTCATTGATTGGTGTTATCATGGCCACGAGCGGTTGCCCTGTTATGGATCACTTGCGACCCATGGTGCGTACGCATTTACCCTTTGCATCCAAAAACGAGAGTGTCTATCGGGTGATCTCGATGTACTTGATGGCACAATACTTTCGCAGTAAGCGTGGAATGAGCACTGATTGGGAGTTGGATAAACTTAAAAGCTTGTACGAGGATATTGGTATTGTGAATCATGCTTTTAGTAAGCGTATGTTCGCACAATATGCCAAAGATGCCAATATCAATGCCCTTGTGATTCTTCGATATGTTGCAGAACTCCTAACAGGAACTCTTGAAAATAACAATATGGAGAGTTTAGAGGGTATGTTTGAAGCATGGTTCCGGAACGAGTGATCCATTATGTGAGTAGAATCACTCAGATTATTCTTTGTATAAAAAAAAGCCGACAAGGATCCTTGCCGGCTTTTTTATGAATCAGTGAGATATTCAACAAAAAGCGTCGAAAACCATTTTTAAATCACTGGCCACATCCATAGCTGTTCTTCCTTCGACGCGATGACGTGGAATCATAGCTTTGATTTCACCGTCTTTAAAAAAGGCAAATGAGGGTGAGGATGGTGGAAAGTCAGCAAAGTACTCACGGGCACGTGCTGTTGCTTCTTTGTCCTGTCCGGCAAAAACGGTGTACATACGATCAGGTAATTTGCCATTCTCGAGAGCGATTTTTACCCCGGGGCGGGCGTTACCAGCAGCACAACCACACACAGAATTTATAACAAGAAGTGTAGTCCCGTTTTTAGCCTCTTTCATGGCCTGATCAACTTGATCTGGGCTTTTTAATTCTTGCACACCTACTTCGGTGAGCTCTTCTCTCATCCAGTTGATATCTGGACCAAAACCATTTCCAAATTGCATAGTATATAGTGTTTTAGAAGTATTCAGTTTTCTTAAGAGCAAAAAAATTGGTTTAGAACCTATGCTTTACTGAAATATTCAGCAACTTTTGCCCAGTTAACTACATTCCAGAAAGCAGCGATGTAATCGGGGCGACGATTTTGATAATTCAAATAATAAGCATGCTCCCAAACATCTAATCCCAGAATGGGAGTCTGACCGAACATCAGTGGGCTATCCTGGTTTGCCGTAGATGTAATTTTCAAGGAACGATCCGTGTCTACAACCAACCAGGCCCATCCGGAACCAAATCGTTTAGTAGCGGCATCGGCAAATGCAGTTTTAAAAGCATCAAAACTACCAAAACTCTTATTGATAGCATCAGCAAGGGGACCAGTCGGTTGACCACCACCTGCGGGAGATAAAATAGTCCAGAATAAGGTATGGTTCGCGTGTCCACCGCCATTGTTAATCACAGCTTGTTTTTTATCTGCAGGAAGTTTGTCTAAGTGTGTGAGTACATCTTCAATGCTGGCATTCTCTAGTCCAGTACCTTCCAACGCAGCATTCACATTATTGATATACGCTTGATGATGTTTCGTGTGATGAATTTCCATCGTTCTGGCATCCATATTTGGCTCAAGGGCATCATATGGGTACTCAAGGGCAGGAAGTGTTAAAGCCATGTAAGTTCTCCGTGAATATTTGCAAATCGTTTGAATGTCAAAATATACTGATAAAACCGTGTAAAAACCCGGTTTTCGTAGATTTTTACGCCTATTGAAACAGATTTCGAATTCAAATCATTCATTTTCTTTTATGACACATGTAGCCTTCATACCTTATACCCTCATTCTACAGAAGCTATAATCTCCGAATCATGCCATTCGATTACGACGTAATTATTTTGGGTAGTGGCCCATCGGGCTTTTCCTGTGCCATTCAGAGTTCAAAGTTTGGTAAGAAAGCTATCATCATTGAATCTGATCCTATGAATTTAGGCGGAGCCTGGATCAATTCAGGTACCGTTCCTAGTAAAGCACTGCGAGAGGCTGCTCAAATTATCGGAAAATATGCCAGTGAATTTGGTCGGGATAAGCGCAAGCCTTATGAAAAATTTCCGATGCAAGAACTACTTCGCTACAAAAAGCAAATTCAAGAGTATGAAAGTGAAGAACTAGCTAGAAATCTTGATAAAAATGAAGTTGAAACCATTCGTGGGCGTGGGAAACTCGTCAATGCGCACGAGGTTGAGGTAAGCCTCAGTGACGGCACGGTAAAAAAAATACGAGGTGAATACATAATGATCTCGACAGGTAGTCGACCGAGCGTGCCAGAGCATGTACATCTGGATCATAAAACTGTTGTCGACACTGTTTCACTGCTAAATCTGGATCACGTTCCACGACGCCTGGTTATTGTTGGATCTGGGATTAATGCTGTAGAGTACGCCACTATTTTTGCCTCACTTGGATCGAAAGTGACGATATTAAATGAAAAAAATCACTTTTTAGCTTTCCTGGACAAAGAGGTACATGACGAACTTGATCGTATTCTCTTCGAAAAAGGCATCATCATTTATGACGCTGTAGAAGTTAAAAGTATTGCCTCGAATAGCCTGCGAAACTGTAACGAGGTACGATTTGTAGTGGAGGGGTCCAAATCCTTAAAGGTGATCGAAACGGAGCAAATTCTTCAATTGGGAACTCGCAGGCCAAACATCGAAAATATTGGTATTTCTGAAGTCGGTATCGCCTTATCAAGTGATGGCTTCGTCGCTGTAAATGAGCAGTATCAGACAAATATCCCAAGTGTATTTGCAGGTGGGGATGTAATCGGATTCCCTGGATTAGCATCCGTTTCTTTCTCTCAAGGACGCATTGCAGCCAATAATATGTTTGGGGGAACCTCAACGAAACTATCAGCAAATATCCCGTATGGGATTTATAGTATCCCTGAACTCTCAAGTATCGGCTTATCGGAGCAGGATGCTGAAAAAGCAGGTATTGACTACAGTGTTGGTAGAGCGTTCTACAAAAGTTTGGCAAAAGCGAGCATATCAAACAATAAAGATGGTCTGCTTAAAATCATATTTGATGCCAAATCTCTGAAGATTCTGGGCATTCATGTTATAGGCGAATCAGCTTGTGATCTGCTGCACGTGGGTCAAACCGTCATGAATCTTGATGGCGATCTGAATTATTTCGTTGATCATGTATTCAACTACCCTACCTATGCTGAAGCATACAGAATTGCAGCCTTCAATGGTTTGAATCGGGTTCATCAAACAGGTATTAAATATCGTACCTAGATCTTTTAAAGCATCCATGGATGTCTGATTTATATGATGAAATATTAGATGTACGGTCCGCTGAAATTAGTCCAGATGGACTCCTACATCTGTTTCGAATAGCAGACATCATTCAGGAAGCTGCTGGTAAAAACGCCGATCAATTGGGTTTTGGGATGGATGACATTGCCGAAAATGGTTCCATTTGGGCACTCACCCGTTTGCAACTCGTCGCACATAGACCCATTGATGGAAGCCGTCGTTATCGTCTGCAAACCTGGCCAGCGGGTATTCAACGGCTTTGGGCTTTGAGACGGTATCGCATCATCGATGAAGACGGTGTAGAAATCCTGCAGGGACTTAGTCATTGGATGGTCCTGGATAAAGTGAACCACCGACCCCAGCGTATTCCTTCTCACCTTACAGAGCGTACTTGGATCACACCTCTTGCTGATCTGCCTGAATGGACTAATTTCGAGTTCCATGCTCAACCTATTGACTTCGTTGAGGACAGATTCCGGGTTCGTTTTTCAGACTTGGATATCAATGATCATGTTAATAATGCCCAATTCATAAAATGGGGATTTGATCATCAAAAGGAGCATGTCGATCGAACGTTATATGCCTATGAAATAGATATTCAGTTCGAAAAAGAAGCTAAAATATCGGATCATATTCTCTGTAAAACGCAATTCAACCCCATTAACGAACACACCCGATTTGGGAATTCACAGCTGTTTTTTGATGATGATGAACAAAAGCGAATGGCAAATATGTACATACGTTGGGCACGAAATAAATAAAAAAATCCCCGGCGCTTTCGGGCGACGGGGATTGTCCCTATTGTCTGCTTAACTCAGACTTAACTCTGTAAACTGGTATCATAATGGATACATCAGTGTATACGATACGCTGGTAAAAATGTTCCAAAGAAAGTGAACTTTTTTCATCCTTTTTTTCGATAAAATGCCAGTAAAATTCGATCAAATCTTACACCACTGGCAGATGAATAGCCATTGTTAAGCCCCGGGCATCCGTGGATGGTACATCGGGTAGGCAAATGAACCCTGATGTAATTGCCAGTGAGGCTGCTATCGCAAGAATGCCTGCATCAACCCAATCATCCAACTTTCCAAATTGACCCGGGAAAACTGCTTTAAACTGATAAAATAAGTGAGGATGATAGCGTTGGATGACATTTAGTCGTTCCTGAATACCTTCGTTTGTTTTTTTTGATGAATGAAGCGGGAGATCATCATTTAGATATTGAAACATATATTCAGGATGAGATTCCCGTAGCATGAGGTCAGGATTCTGACATAAAAGGGTATCTATCTGGCGTATTTTGTTACAGATATTCCATGACTGTTTGGATAGCTTTTTCCCGATGACCTGGGTATTCAGATCGCAAGCCTCCAAGTAATCTGTGGCATACACAGCAGCGCGAGATGGACAAGGGAAAACACTACTTTTTCGAAGCTTAAGCCGCTGACGTAAGAGCTGGTCGCAAATGCGCTCATGCTGAGCATCTGCTAACCCAATTGGGATATCAATAAAAGCCAGCTCAACACTCTTCAAAACCTCGTGGAGTTGAACTTCATTTTCGATGCTTATCGGAAATGCTTGTTCATCATGAATATGCCAACCGACCCAGCCCCCTGCAGCGCCATCCAGACCAAGTGCGCCGCTCATACTCTAATTGATCTGTAAGCCAGGTTTGAGCTGGATGTGTAGCTCATCAAGCTGTTTAAGGTCGACGACATCCGGCGAATTATCCATCGGTGACTGCGCTTTTTGGTTTTTAGGGAAAGCAATCACTTCGCGTAGGCTTTTAGCACCGGTGAGAAGCATAACAATACGATCTAGGCCAAGAGCGATTCCTCCGTGGGGAGGAGGACCATATCGGAAGGCTTCCAGCAGGAATCCAAATTTTTCCTGGGCTTCTTCTTCCCCAATTCCCAGCATTTCAAACATTTTTGACTGAATCTGCCGATCGTGGATACGTATAGATCCACCACCAATTTCATTACCGTTGAGAACAATATCGTAAGCCCTTGCACGAACAGCTCCCGGGTCGCTATCCAAGATGTCAAAGTCCTCTTTTTTGGGTGAGGTGAACGGATGGTGCATCGCAAACCAACGATTGGACTCGGCATCCCACTCCAGAAGAGGGAAATCTGTTACCCATAGGAAATTGAAAGCCTCTTCATCAATCAGATTGTACTCCTGACCTACGATTAATCGTAATCCACCGAGTTGTTTGTACGTCGCTTCCGGCTTACCGGCTAATAACAAGATGAGATCTCCGGTTTTAGCACCTGAGTGAGTTACCATTGCTTGGGTGATCTCTTCGGAGACAAATTTCCCAACACTGGAATACAACTCATCAGCATTATTTTTGATGTAGATGAGTCCGCCGGCACCTAGTTCTTCCTTGCATCGATCGGTGAGGCGATCCATAACGCCACGACCTAAATGACCCATACCAGGAACTACAAAACCAACTACTTTGCCACCATCCTCCACTGTTTTTGAAAACACTCTAAACTCAGATTTGGCGACAATATCAGAAAAATCAACGAATTCGAGTCCAAAACGAGTATCGGGCTTATCGCTGCCATAGGTAGTCATAGCCTTGTCATAGCTCATCCGAGGAAACGGTGTTGTGACATCTATGTTTCTACTTTCCTTCATGATGCGTTTGAGCAGGTCCTCAACCATGGCATAAATGGATTCTTCGTCCACGAACGACATCTCGACGTCGATTTGTGTAAACTCAGGCTGGCGATCAGCTCGCAGATCTTCATCGCGAAAACATTTTACAATCTGGAAATAGCGATCCATCCCTGAAACCATCAATAATTGCTTGTAGGTTTGAGGACTCTGTGGAAGGGCAAAAAACTTTCCTGGATTAACACGACTAGGAACCAGATAATCACGCGCACCTTCAGGTGTACTTTTCATGAGATAAGGAGTTTCTACCTCCACAAATTGATTCTCATGGAAAAAATTTCGAACGACAACAGCAATGTGAGACCTCATCATGAGATTACGTTGCATAACCGGCCGACGCAGGTCGAGGTATCGGTATTTGAGACGAACATCGTCGTTCGTTTTAGTGTCGTCAACAATTTCAAAAGGAGAAGTGTCTGCTTTTGAATAGATCTCTAGCTTTTTGACCCTAATCTCAATGGTTCCTGTCACCATTTTTGGATTCACATTTTCGGGTGTTCTTTCAAGAACAATACCTTCAATTCCAATCGCATATTCAGATCGAAGTACATCAGCCATTTGATGTGCCATAGCATCATCTTGAGGAGAAAAAACGATTTGAGTAACACCATATCGATCGCGTAAATCAATAAAAATGACACCACCCAAATCTCTTCGAGTATCAACCCAGCCATTCAGGATGACTGTTTGACCGGCATGTTCGAGTCGGATTTCACCGCAAGTATGCGTACGTTTGAGCATAGGAGTTGATTGAAAAGTGTAAACTGCAGCCAAAAAAGAACCTGAAATTACGAAAAAATAGAACCATTCTGATCATTGAGATCATTTCAAACCTGCTTAAATCAGTAAAAAAATATGAAAGCGCTATTTCTTGCGAATATAGTGAGTAGCCTGTTTCTGACCGGTCTCATATGGGTAGTTTAACTTGTACACTATCCTTCATTTCAGTTTTGGGGTTCCAGGATAGCAGAGGCACATGCATTTCACTCGACCCGGATAAGCATCATTGTTGTGCCGTTAATGCTTCTTGAGTTAGCCAGCTCTTTTGCGCTTTCTGTGAGTGATGTACCCCTCAAAGGATGGCATCAAACAGGTTTTGTAATTGTACTCCTAATTTGGATCCTCACCTTTTTCTTCATCGTACCAGTTCATACGATGATTCCTAAGGTTCTATCACCTGAACCGTCAATTGATTCATTGGTTTCCTTAAATATGGGGAGAACGATCTTATGGACTGTTAAATCCTTTATTGGTGTCTATTTATTGTGGGAATATATCTCTGGAATTGAATCCAGTACCTGAGATATCAGACCCTGAGTAATCATCTTGATACCTAGAGACAGGATCCGTATTTTTACTTATATGAAAACTACGATACTTGTTGCAGAAGAACATGAAATTGTGCGCTCAGGCATTGTGAGCGCATTGCAATCCTTCAAAGACTTTGAGGTAGTAGCAGAGACCAATGATGGCCGGGATGTCCTTTTTTTAGTTCGTGAACATCGCCCGACCATTGTGATACTGGATTTATCATTACCAGGAATGAGTGGGCTTGAAATAGCCCAGGAATTGATTCAAAATAACACAGAGGTAAAAATCTTGTATCTCACCATGCAGTTAAATGAGATGCTTCTTGTTCAGGCTATACGGTCGGGTGCTTCAGGTTACATTATGAAAAATGCTGATCGCAATGACTTGCTCGAAGGAGTAAAACAAGTAAGCAGAGGTAAGCATTATTTCAGCGTTCCGGTTTTGAATATGATGGCTGAGTTCTACCTAAAACAACACAGGCCTAGTGATTCCATAAACCCAAGTCCCGTCAATATTGGGCTGACGCCTCGTGAAATTGAAATTCTGCAAATGATCGCTGATTCGATGACGAGTCAGGATATCGCGGACAAACTTTTTATTAGTCTTCGAACTGTTGAGACACACCGCTCAAATATCATGTCAAAACTAGGTATAAAAAACTCAGCCGGCCTGGTGCGATTTGCTATCGAAAATGGCCTTGCAGGAGCCATGACCCTCAAAAATTAGTAGTACAGATCTATTTCTGGAAGCGATTCCAAAATTACGTATAAACACGTATTGCTCATCCAAAATCACGCCATTATGTTGCCAAAAGCAAATGGGGTAATAGCCGTCTGTAGATGATAAATAAGCGCTCTATCGTGACCAGATAGAGCGCTTTTTTTATGTGATTTTGCAACCAAAAATGTGGTGATATTAAAAAAAAGGATGCCCCCAACAACTAGAATTGAATACCAAGCTGAACCAATACATGGCGTCCTGCCTGAGGATAATAGTAGTTATAGCTGAGTCGCTCCTCGTCTTGAATCCAACCAAAGGTGTAACCATTCGATTCATACAATGTATTCATCAGGTTTAGGATAGAGGCTTGTAGATGTACATGTCGACCAAATCCAGGGATATTAAAACGATACGATGTGTTCAAATCAATCTGAGTATATGGATTCAATGATCGTGAACGCACCCCTGTATTATCCAGATACTGACGATCCACGAAACGCGAGTCGATTGTGAAACGGATATCTTTTGCTGGATCAAACTGAATCGTTGAGCCGGCCACGATTGAGGGTGAAAAACTAATGGGGCGGTTTTTCCATGAAATCGCTTTCTGACCAATCCAATCAAAACCCTGATACGCATCCAGGTATTCCGTTAAATGTGGGATGCGGTTTCTACTCATAGCCATTGATCCACCTAAGCGTAGCTGTGGATATACCTGCCATTGGGCATCCAGCTCGAGTCCAATTCGATAACTGTCTTTGACATTCATGCGGGTGTAGGAACCTACATCATTAATTTGACCGGTAGGAATAAGTTGATTCAGATAATCCATCCAATAGGCCGATATCCCCAGGCTTAAATCCTCTTGATATAGACGCCATCCCATTTCCAGATTATGTAGTCGCTCAGCCTGAGGTCGGGAATTCGGCGAACTTTCGGTAAACTCTTTCCGGGTTGGTTCTTTTTGAGAGATCCCAACACCAAGATAGGCGCTTGAAAATGAATTGATCTGAACATTGATACCAGCTTTTGGATTAAAAAAGCTATAGTCAACGCGTTGATCGAGTGGAGTACCGTCGTTATCGAGCCCTAAAAAGTCATACCAAATACGGCGAAATTGCAGATCACCAAAAAGCTCTAATGTTGAAGAAATGGCATAGGATGCTTTAAGGAATCCACTGCCATCTTTTTTGTATCCATTATTGTCATAATAACGCTGTCTTATGGTTGAATTACCAGCAAAGCGTGCCCAGATGACCTCCCCGAAGTGATCATTATCATAGATATTAAAGGCTCCACCGAGGGTGAGATCTACGGTTTTGGAAGCTTCTAGTTCGATAGACCCTATGGTACCATAAAAATGATTATCGAGCCACCGGCGACGAATCAGATCCGTCCGGCTAATCGTTTGTCCCTCTATGGTTATATCGCCGATGCCATAGCGTGAGAGCCTATCGTCTTGGCGATACTCTTCATAAAATCCAGCGCCACGTGTGTAGTGCAAAGCGGTGTGTAGATTAGCCCTGGGGTGAAGCTCCGCCGTGTAGTGTAACTGAACATGAGTCTGACGATAGTTATCGGTCTGATTGTCGTATGTAAATTCATTATATCTTCTGTTTATGTTCAACATATGCTCTGGCACTCCATTCCATGCCTGGTAGGTTCGTTCCTTTCCCGAGAACACATTCATTTTTAATAAACTACGTTTTCCAGAGCGTGCACCTGTCACAAACCAGGAATTCAAATCGGAAAATGCGCGATCGATATATCCATCTGATTGGGTAGTTGATAAGCGTCCGTCGAGCGACCACATCCCTTCAAGCAGGCCTGTTCCTAGTTGTGCATTCACTCGACGGGTATTAAATGATCCTAAGGCCGTAGTCACACTTCCATAGGGCTGATCGCTCACTGCCTTTGTTTGGATATTCACACTGGCTCCGAAGGCTGCAGAGCCATTGGTTGAGGTACCGACCCCACGTTGAATTTGTATAGTTTCTACGGAGCTGGAAAAATCAGGCATATTCACCCAAAAAACCTCATGCGATTCAGGATCATTGAGAGGAATACCATTGATGGAGACATTGATCCTGGCCTGATCAACACCGCGGATACGCATCCCAGTGTACCCAATACCTGCTCCGGCATCTGAGGTGGTAATAACCGATGGCAAGGATTGCAGTATGAAGGGTAGAT
>CAZXGO010000035.1:0-6247 GCA_964640035.1 uncultured Chitinophagales bacterium | reverse complement strand
AGGGTAGATCACGACCGGTGTTACGTTCTTCAATCTGAGATCTATCCATGTTGGAGTGGGTCACAGCAGAGCCTGCACCGGCACGAATGGCCTGAACAACCACCTCTTCGCCTTTGAATCGAACGGGTTCAAGACAGAGTTCGATAGTTCTGCTCAGGTCATATCCTTGTAGATCGATTTCTTTGGTTTGATAGCCCAGATAGCGAAGGATCAGTACGGGAGGAGCCTGTGAATCGAGTACCAGCTCAAAACTACCGGAAGCCCTGCTGAGGCTCCCCGAGGAGGTGTTCTTTTGTTGGACGGAGGCTCCATCGAGAGGGAGCTTGGTTTGCGCGTCGCAGACACTGCCGCGAATGGTTTGGGCAAGTACAGCTGGGGTGATGCTTAGCAGCGCGATGAATAGTATGAAGTGTTTCATTTCCGTTATCCTATATGTGTAGGTGTACACCAGGAGTCACGACTTTGGGGACACGGAGGGACACGCGGGTGGAACATTCTGTGGTTCCAATATAAAATGGTTTACGTGTCTGAAGGTGTTTCCCTTCGCCAGAATGACCTGGATCAGGTTCAAGGGGTATATTCTCAGTCCGCAGCAAAGGGACACCCCCAACAGGTGCAAATATACTAAGAATCCTTTTTCCCTGCATGAAAATCATCCCATACAGGCTGCTTTAATAGGTATTTTGTATCTTTGGAGGATGAAAACAAAACTATTTCTCCTCTCGAGTTTAATACTCGCCGCTGCATGCAGCCCTAAACCCTCTTTGAATCCAGAGATCACCGTTGATGATCTTAAAACACATGTGAGCTACCTCGCCTCCGACGAACTGATGGGTCGTCGGGGTGGTTCTGAGTATGAAAAACTGGCCGCTGATTACATCGTAAAAGCCTTCGAACGTTTTGGCCTCGATCCTGCTGGAACCAACGGTTACTACCAGCCTTTCCCCGTCACCCTCGGAACCCGCCTGGCCGAGGGCAATACCCTGTCCGCCGGAGAACAAAACTGGTCACCGGCAGATTCAAGTATATTGCCTTGGGCAAACTCCATGAGCGGCGATGCCACCGGACCTCTCCTGTTTGCAGGTTATGGCATTCATGCCCCTGATGCTAACTATGATGATTGGAATGGGATAGATGCGAAAGGAGCCGTCGTTCTCATTCTGCGATATGGCCCCGATGGAGCCTCAAACCCTCACTCTGATTTTGGGGCATACTGGCCCATTCGTGATAAGATGAAGCAAGCCGTCGCCAATGGCGCTGCTGCCGTACTCATCAGCCTTGCTCCCGGAGAACAGGTGGAGGACGTTCTCCTACCTCTCGAACGCGAACGCATGATGGCCGATTCCGACATCCCTGTTATGCAGATCAGCCCTGAAGTTGCTCAACAACTAATGTCTGCCGCCGGACTTGATCTGAAAGCCATCACGCAAAAAATTTCATCCAGCAAGAAACCAAGTTCAATCTCAACAAACCTTGAGATTACGGTAAAAACACGTTTGGAAGCAGACGTCCGTGAATCCAACAATGTGATTGGCTTGATCAGAGGCTCTGATCCTGAAGCTGAAACCATTGTTATTGGAGCTCATTACGATCACCTGGGAATGGGTGAAAGTGGTTCACTTTTCCGAGGACCCGTCCCTAAAATTCACAATGGTGCCGACGATAATGCCTCTGGAACGGCAGGGTTACTGGAACTTGCCGAATACTTTGCAGTCAACAAACCACGCCATTCGATCTTGTTTATGGGCTTTGGGTCTGAAGAAATGGGTCTTTTGGGAAGTGATTACTACGTCAATCATCCAACTGTAGCCATGGATAAAAAAAGGGCTATGATCAATATGGATATGATTGGCCGTATGACAGACAAGAAACTACTCATCTTTGGTGTAGGAAGTTCAGCCGATTGGGAGCAAACTCTTACTGAGGCTAACGCGGATAGTCTTGATTTGAGACTTGTGCCAGACGGTACGGGTGCCAGTGATCATACCAGTTTTTATAACAAAGGCATCCCTGTGTTGCACTACTTTACGGATACTCACTCTGACTACCATCGCCCTAGCGATGATACAGAGTACATCAAATTTGATGAAAAAGTACTGGTGTTAAACCATGTTCGCCGAGTCATAGAATCCATCGATGCGATGGGTAATGATCAACTCGCCTTTACTCAGGCTCCTGTGACTCAAACCCGAAATATGACCCTTGGTAATGTGACACTTGGTGTACTTCCTGACTATGGGTACGATGGACCAGGTTTTAAGATTACGGGAACTACCGAAGGTCGTGCAGGCGCAAAAGCAGGACTTCAGGCAGGTGATGTGATCACAAAATTGGGAGATGTAGACATTAAAGATATCTACGATTATATGGAATCGTTGAGCAAGTTTAAACCAGGAGACAAAACGATCATTCTACTGAAACGTGGTGATCAGGATCTTCGCCTCGAAGTTCAGCTCTAAAAACCGCTTTTCTGCTTCATATAGGTACGACTGATTCAAACTCTGCGTATATTTGAGATTACACATTATTTCATCTTTAACATCTATGAGTAAGAATCTCTCTTCTCCATATTACAAAGAACCGGGCCCTAAACTTGACAAAGAGAGTCCGTTCGAGTCGATGATGGAGCGTTTTCGTTTCGCTGCTGACCTACTAAATTTGGACGAAGGTACATTTCAATACCTATCCACTCCGGTTAAGCAAGTTATCGTATCCGTTCCTGTTGTAATGGATAATGGGGAGATCAAGATTTTTGAAGGATTTCGTGTGGTTCATGACGATGTTTTAGGCCCCTCAAAGGGTGGAATTCGTTATGCACCTGACGTTCATCTGGATGAGGTAAAAGCATTAGCAGCATGGATGACCTGGAAATGTGCCGTGGTGAATGTTCCCTTTGGAGGCGCCAAAGGAGGTATTCGTTGTAATCCAAAGGAAATGTCGTCCCGCGAATTGGAGCACCTCACACGTAGATATACGGCTAATCTGTTAGAAGTTTTTGGGCCTGATCGTGATATTCCAGCTCCAGACATGAATACCAATGAGCAGACGATGGCCTGGATTGTAGATACCTACAGCATGCACGCACGTAGTAATCAGTGGGCTGTAGTTACCGGCAAACCTATTATCCTGGGTGGATCTAAGGGAAGAAAAGATGCCACCGGACGAGGTGTTGTTACCTGTGTGATGTCTGCCTTAAATAAACTAGGTTTGATGGCCAATCATTGTAAAGTCGCCGTACAAGGTTTTGGAAACGTGGGCTCAGTCTCTGCACTCCTTATGCATGAACAAGGTTCAAAAGTAGTAGCCATTAGTGATGTCACAGGAGGATACTACAACCCGGATGGGATTGATATTCCAAAAGCAATCGCCTACGCTGAAGCAAATAATAAGACACTGGAAGGTTTTGCTGATGCCACACCCATCACGAATGAGGAGTTGTTAGAATTGGATGTTGATATCCTCATCCCTGCAGCTAAAGAAGATCAGATTAGTGCAGAAAATGCCCCACGTATTAAAGCAAAAATAATTGCAGAAGGTGCCAATGGGCCTGTTATGGCTAATGCTGATAAGATTCTGGATGAAAAAGGCGTAATGGTTATCCCAGACATTCTCGCTAATGCCGGTGGAGTGACAGTATCCTACTTCGAGTGGGTCCAGGATCGACAAGGCTATTTCTGGACAGAAGAACGCGTAAATCGACGTTTAACGCGGATGATGCGAGATGCTTTCAACAACTTGTTTAAAGTGAGTGAACAATATAACATCACTCTTCGACAGGCTGCATACGTCTATGCTATCGACAAGGTAGCTAAGACCATGAAACTACGCGGAATCTATGCCTAGTTAGTTCCTAAGACATTTTTCGTATTATTAGGGTTGAATATCGGCCGAATACTAGCGATTCGGCCGTTTTTTTGCCTTTCCTTCAACCTATATTTCTCATGATAAGATTGCATCTACCCTCAGATCTGGCTTGCCTGTCTCAGATAGATGATATCATAGAGGGGATTAAGACGCGGTTTGAAATTAATGATACGATTGCACATAACTTAATGATGGCATTTCACGAAGGAATTACGAATGCTATACTACACGGTAATAAATTGGATCCCAAAAAGTCCGTAGAGATTACCATCGAAAAGATTCATACGGATCTTAGTGTCACCATTAGTGATGAGGGCGATGGATTCAATCCCAATCAACTTCCCGATCCCACCGATGAATCCAATGTTATGAAATCGGGGGGAAGGGGTGTTTTTCTCATTCAAAAATTTGCAGATAAAGTCGAGTACAACGAGAAAGGCAATACCGTGAACTTAATTTATCATCTAAATTCGAAGTGATGATTACAATGCCTAAAACAAAGCGAATCGGCTTAGTCGCTCATGATAACTGTAAAACAGATATGGTAGATTGGGTACGCCATAATCGAGAGATCTTATCACGACATCACCTGTTTGGAACTGGAACCACAGGAAAAAAAATTACTGAAGAACTTGATCTGCCAGTTAACTTATTTTTAAGTGGACCTCTAGGTGGCGATCAACAACTGGGTGCTGCAATAGCAGAGAAAAAATTGGATATGCTCATCTTTTTTTGGGATCCACTGAATGCACATCCGCATGATGTGGATGTCAAAGCTCTGTTACGAATCGCGGCCTTATATAATATCCCGATGGCGTGCAATCGTAGTTCTGCCGACTTTTTTATTACTTCACCACTAATGATGGCTGAGTATGAAAGAAAAGTTCCGGCCAACCTGGAATAGGTTAGCCGGAATATATTGGCTTAAAGCTGAGCGTCGAGGGCTTTTTTGAGATAGCTCTTAGGTACTGCACCAACGATTTGATCTACCACTTGTCCACCTTTGAAAACAAGTAAGGATGGAATTGATCGAATACCATATTGCATGGAGACTTGTGGATTACTGTCAACATCCACTTTACCAATTTTTGCGATACCCTCATACTCTCCTGCCAGTTCTTCGACTACTGGACCAACCATACGACATGGTCCACACCACTCAGCCCAAAAATCTACCAGAACGGGTTTGTCGGATTTCAGTACTTCCTGATCAAATGTTGCATCAGTAAACGCAATTGCCTTAGGCATGGGGAATTCTCCTTTGTATAAAATCTAATTTGTATAAAAATCTAAATTAATAGGTCAAAGATACGGAAGATTGGATTGGATTAAAAATATATGTTGCAACAACTATTGTTATAACTCTATTTTTTCAAAACTCACTTTTTCTTCACCCACAATCTTTCTGAGTTCTTGAAGAAGGGTATCGGTGGGATCGATAGTGAAATTACGTGCTCTCATCTTCAATCTTGGGTTATTGGGGCTGATCACATCGAGCGCAACCGGTGTTTTGCCTCTGTTTGTGTCAAAGAGATGAGCAATTTTTTTTAACTCTTCCGCATCAAGCTCTTCGGTAAAAAGTTTGAGTCGAATTTGGATACGAGTCTGATTCTTTTCCCGAAGATTTTCAATACGATCAATTGAATTGGCAATAATTTTAACAATTCCTGATCGTGTGTCCGTAGAACCCTCCACAACGATGAGATTATCGGGCATTATCAAATTCATATACTGGTCATAGGTATTTGAAAACGCAATAACTTCCGCTGTACCGAATTCATCTTCAAGGTTAAAAAAGGCAAAGGGACGTCCTTTTTTGTCGGTGACCTTTTTCACAGAATGAATGATACCTGAAACGGAAAGCATGGATCGATCAGTCAGACTTCCCAAGCTCTCCGGACCCAGATTATGAGAACAAAAAAGGCCGATATCATCTCTAAATCGATCTAGGGGGTGGCCACTCAGATAAAAGCCGATGAGTTCACGTTCTTTTTTTAGCTTTTCCATGTTTGTCCATGCTCGGGCTTCTTTCAACTTTGGTTCCTGCAATTCTGAGCCAGGAGCTCCCGAACCAAAGAGACTAAATTGATTTAGTCCCGCATCCGCTTGTTTACGCTGCGCATAGGTTAGCGCATCGTCAAGGCTTTCCCAGAGGCTTGCTCTATTTGGAAGGATTGCATCAAATGCTCCGGCCTCAATCAAACTTTCGAATGTTTTTCGATTACAGCTGCGCAGATCCATACGAGCAGCAAAATCATATAAGCTAAGAAACTCGCCTTTGCTTTCTCTTTCTTTCACCAGGTACTCAACGGCGGCTGAGCCAACCCCTTTTACGGCTTCCAAACCATATTGGATATGTCCGTTTCGCACCACAAACTGCCCC
>CAZXGO010000034.1:11162-21146 GCA_964640035.1 uncultured Chitinophagales bacterium | reverse complement strand
AGAAGCCTTTACCAAGATAACGGGCGCGACAGGAACAGTAGCACACGACTACAGTGCCGGTGCGATCTTCGTACATTCTAGCATCGCTGCCAATTTCACGGCCAACGTCACTAACATGAACCTGGCCAACGGATATGCTACCACAGTCACGCTGATACTGAATCAAGGTAGTTCAGCATACTTTCCGACGGTGTTGCAGATCAACGGTGTCAACGTCACAGTGACTTGGATGGGAGGCAGCACGCCAGCGGGAAATCCAAACAAGAAAGACACAGTGATCTTCAGTTTGTTCAATGACAGCGGAACCTATACCGCTCTAGGACAACTGGTGTCGTTTGGGTGATAGCTGATGTATAGTTCTTTTTCAGGATCATTCGCCCGAGGCCGGAGACCGTCGATCTCGATTGGGTCTCCGCTGTCTATCACATCGGGTACTTTTTGGTTTGACGGATCCGATGGGTCAGCCACACAGTTTGGTTCTACTCTAGCTGATGGCGCTACGGTCACGACGTGGAAAGACTTGTATACCGCTTCGCATGATGCGAACAACTCTGGTAACTCCAGCATCAAGCCAATCTGGAAGTCTAATATACAGAATGGTCTCGGTGTGGTCAGATTCGATGGTATCAATGATTCACTCAACATCAACCCTATCGCATTCTTGGACAATCTCAGCTCTTTCACTATTTTCATCATCGCCAGACCCAGCCAACTCGGGACAGTCGTGAGACCATTGTCGGGCACAGACACCAACAGCTTCCGTATCCAGCACGACGGATCCAACTGGCAAGTCACTGCTGCTGGCGGTACTGGAATCAGCAGCGTCGCTGGAGATACCACGAACTTCCATCAGTTCGTGTTGGCGTTCGACGGTACCCAAATAGGCAATGCCAACAGACTGCGATTCCGCCACGACAGAGTCGAGCAAACGCTTGACTATGGTGCCACTACCGTAGGCACCAATATTGGCACTGGATCTTATGTTTATTTTGGCAGGAACGCAGCATCAAACTGGTTTGCCGGCGACATGGCTGAACTGGTGATGTTCACTAGACTGTTATCTAGCTTGGAGATACTACAGTTGGAAAACTATTTCCAGTCTCGCTGGAATCTAGCCTAATAGAGTCTTGAGCTGACGGTCGAGGTCACTGATGACTTCGGTGACCAATCCTTGAGGCCTGATCAGTTCTAATCCAGGAATCGCAGAATCTTTGATGAATCGACGAGTGATGATGTCGAGTTCATTTTCTGTGACTGGTTGGCGCAGTGGCAATTGATACTCGCGTATCTGATCCAAATCACCTGAACGAGCAGCACGCTCCATCATGCGCTTGATCATCATGACTTCGCTCTTGCCGCGGCTACGGATCTCTTCGATCTGATTGGTGGATTCTAGTCGATTGCTCCAGCGCAGCAGTTCCATGATCTCTCTGCGGCGGCGGCTCATCTCGATGATCTTCTCACCAAGTTCGTCCCAGGGACGTCCGCCTTGGTCTACATGCAAAGCCATCACACGTGCGCCCATGAGATGCTTGTGTGGATAGCGGAAACGCTCACCGTTGTTTTCGATGAAGATGTCACGGATGTTACGACTGCGAGCACCGGGCACCTCTTCGTTGACTGCTTTGCTGTGTTTCACTATGATCTTGGTCTCGCCCAGAGGATGGTAACTGGTCTTGGTAGTGTTGCGGCTTTCGAATGTAGCGGTGCGATGTATGAATTCTTTGGGTTCGATCTCACCAGCATAGCTGCGCACAGTGATACCGTAGAGATAACGACGCGCCACATGCTCAAGGTGGGGACGCAGGTCGTTCTTGATCCAGTCCGCATCGACTTTGTCAGGGTCGTACCAAATCTCTACATCGCTCTTGTCATGCTTGATCAGGATCATGACGTCTTTGCCTGTGAGATACAGATATACTACGTCACGTGTGTTTACGGTGGATTTACCATCTGCGTCGCGCATGGCCACGGCGTGGTCCATTCCGGTGATGGTAGAAGCGAGTTCTTTTGCGATGTCTTGTTCGATTGCCATAGTAGTATATTTATTACAGGAAGCCGATTGGCATAGGCTTCATGACCTCGTCGGTTCCAGCCTGTACCAGCCTTTCGTAGGTGGCAGGATCCCAGCTCATGACTACTTCCACTATCCTCAGCACCAATATAGTGGCCATGACTAAATCGTCGGTCTCGCCGTCTTTGGCAGCGAAACTGGTACCTCGGGCGATGAAGTTCTTGAGTTCACGCAGCAAGTTATTGCTGCGTATCATCATCTTGTCGCTTTCGACATAGTTCTTGAGACGCATACATGCAGTGATCTTGCTCTTGTGTCCAGTGTTGAATCCCCTGCGTCCTCGGCTCTGCCCAGCACGTCGGATCTCTTGCACGAAAGTGCCTGGGATGTGTTCTTCACCGTATTCTCTGATGGAGATCAAGGCTGCTTCGCCGATGGTGTTGTTTTCCACGCTCCAATACAGTTCGGCGGTGCCATCAGTCTCGTCTTGCAGCCATTTGAGTATGCTGATGAGATTTCGCAGTTGTCCTTGTATGTCGGTCTTGTTGTGCTGCCATTCAGCCACTTGCTCCAGTTCGGGCAACCGGAACACTTGTATGGCCGCTGGGTCTCCGCCGGTGCCCAGGCTTGGGTCCCAGCCGATCACATAACTGGAATTGCGTTCAGGTTGGCGATACACACGCACCTGTCCTATCTTGGCAGCAGGCTCGCGACCTTCCATGGTGACCAGTTTCATGGAGTTGATCAAAGTCTCGTCGGCGATGATGAACTCGCACTCGTGTTCGCGCAAGAATCTTTCTTCACCGATCTTGTTGCGTTCTACCGCTGCCCAAGTCTCATCGCGATCAGGGTGCGCGTTCCATATGAACTTGATGTGTGCGAAACCGTTGCGACCCAAGCTGGAGGGATTGCCGTATTCGTCGATGTTCTTGTTGGCTTCTTTCCAGATGCGGGCGAACTGGTCATCGTCTTGGTTTGGGGTGCTGGTGATGATACACTTACCACCTGTGGATAGTGTGGGAGATATGGAAGTCCAGAACTCGCTGGCGATCCTGGGTTTCACGAACGCGAACTCGTCCAAATAGATCAATGACAGCGACATGCCTCGCGCAGTAGTTTCTGTGGTGGTAGTTGACACGATGCGACTGCCGTTGTCAAAGTCTATGCTGCCTTTGTTGTAACTGGTAGCACCAGCACGCAACCAATCTGGCAAGGTCTCATAAGTGTATCGCACACGCTGCATGATCTCCTGCGCACCTGCGAACTTGTGAGCAGCGATCAAGATGGTACTGTCGGGGATGAACATGGCATACCAGACCAGATAGGCAGCCGCGCAAGCGGTCTTGCCCATCTGACGACCCAACATGTTGATGCTGTAACGATTGCTGTGGTAACAACGCAAGAGTTCTCGTTGATACTCGTAGAGTTCAAAGCGTACCTTGCCTCGTATGGGATGTTGTACCCAACAATAAGTGTCGATGAAGTAGACTGGGTCCTGTGCGCACAAGACAAGTTCACGGACTTGGTTGTCCGTGAACTTTTCTACCTTGAATGGAGATTTGACTAGATTGTTTTCAAGGGCCACTGTGGGCCTCCTGTCTTAGTCTTTTTTGGTTTCCTTGCGGAGGATGCTCTCTGCCACGAACTTGCGATACTCGCCCATGGCCACTTCAAAACTTTCCTCGACATCAGCGCTGTGGATACCCATTGGGTTCTCGCCCTGGTTGTTGGCACGATTGGCACCAAAGTCACTGTGGCCAGCACCATCACCAGGAGTGCTGGGCAGATCGTCGGCTTCCATTGGCTCGTCCATGCTGGTTCCAGCAGGGCTGTTAGCCAGTTTGCTTTCGTCTAGGCCAGCCAGTTTGAGGATACGCAGAGACTCTTCCATCTCTTCTTTGTCTTTGGCAGCATCGGCCATGGATTCCTCCTTGTCACCGTCTTTGTCAACGTCCAAGAAATCAGGCTTGGCTGATTCTTTGGTCTCTTCTTCTGACTCTTCTTCGCCCTCTTCGTCTTTGGCCTCCTCGTCACCCGAACCCTCACCTCCTTCCGAGTCAGGAGCCTGGATTACAGCGATTGGAGTAGCACCAACCATAGCGGGTTCACCTTGTTCAGCATCGTGATCAGCCATGTCGTGATCACCGTCACCGTCAACGTCGCCCATGGCAGCACCAGCATCGATGCCTGCCAATTTCAACACATTCATGATTTCAGCAGCGGAGTCTGTGGTCACAGAGATCTGCTTGTTGGGAGTGGTGATGTTTACTGTCATCTTCTCACCGGCTTCGCTGGCAGCGGTCTCAGGAGCAGCCATGTCACCCCAGCACTCTTCGATGCCTTCTTTGGTGACGCGGATGCCTTCGGCAATCTCACCAACTGCTTGTTCGATCTCGTCGGCTTCGACCATTTCTTCCGATTCCATCTCGATGGCTTCAGCAGCACTGACACGGCGCAGCATCATCATGGCTTGGTTGGTGACTTTAGGATCAGCATCAACCAAACGACGGAATGTGTCGGCAGCAGTCAGCAGTTCGTTGCGGCTAGGAGCAGCGCCTTTCTTGTGCTTGGCCAGGAAAGAAGCCAGCAAGTTGGCTTCGGTGCTGTCCATACCCAGCATCATACCAAACGCTTTGGCGTTGAATGTGCCTTTGAGATCGGCTTCGTCGCCCATGGCAGCTTGTGCAGCTTGTGCACCTTGTGGCTCGGCTTCGGCCACAGGCTGTGTTTCCGCTTTCACGGAGTAGATGGCCTCTAGGGCTCTTTTGATATCGTCATTCATTATTTTGTACCTTTCGTCTTGGTCAATGGACTGGGAGAACTGTCTTTGACGTTCTGCAAGGGTCCAGATGCCTTGGCATCTGTCTCTGTTGCCAAGACTACTTTACGGCGGTCATCTTTGGCCGCATCTTTGAGCATCGCTTCGACATAGTCATCGCCGGCTACTTCGTTGGCTTTGACAGGATTGGCTTCGGCGTCGGAATACTCGGTTCCTGTGATGGGTTCGACATCAGCAGGATCGATGGCTTCTTCGGCTTGATCCAATTGTTGCGAGAACGGGCTCTGTTTGTTGTAGACTTTGAGTTGTCCTTCGGGAATGTTCAGGATGCGGCGCAGCTCTGCTTCCAAGACTTGGGCGCTGATAGGCAGTCTCGTGACTACGTCGATGATCACTACTTCGTGACCACCGTAGCCAGGAAAGTCTGGTGGCATGCTTTGCAGCATCAGCTTCTCAGGACGGCTCACTTCTAAAGCGTCATATTTTTTCATATGGCGCTCGATGCTCTCGATCTGACGATCATTGAAATTCGCTACAGATCTGATGCGATAACGATGTTCGCTTTGGAGCTGGTTAATGTACTCTAATAAGGTGGGCATGATAAAATCCTCTCATAGACTATTTATTATTGCCCACGTTGTTTAAGATGGCTTTCACAAGATCATTGCGGTTTGCTACCACGGCATCATCGGCGTCGATTATACCAGATCCATTGGCCGTGGATTCCTTTTTGTCCGAATCCAAACGTGCCTTCCTAAGCTGTAACTCTACCATCTTGAGTTTCTTTTCCAGTTTAGCGGTCTTGGCATCCACTGCTGTTTTCAGCAGGGTAGCAGCTACTTCAAAGATCTTGCCAGCATTGCGATCATCTACGTTGAATCCCAAATCCATGAGACGCTCTGCGTCGTCTTGTGCTCGGGTCGCTAGATCATCAAGTTCTCGCTCGGCTTGTGCCATGTCAGTGACCGTGGGTAAAGCTACATCTACCCTGTTGGCCATGTCTATAGTGGCACGAGCTGCAGCGATCTCTTCCTCCACCATGGGAGGTAATTCCATCTCAGTGACGTCTGTGGGCGAGGAATCTAGACCAGGATCGTTTTCTGGTAAAAATCCAAAGACTTCCTCTAGTTTCTTAGTCATGCTCTTACTTATGACTATTTGCGGCGTGTGCGGGTCGGACTGGCCTTGTTGTAGATATCTTCTTCAGTGAGTATGCGGAACGTGGCACCTGTGCGGGCGCACCAAGCGCGTGCAGCTTGCCATTTGGCCATGTTCAAGACCACAGCGGCTTTGTCTTGCTGGCTACGGGCTACTTCTAAGGTCACTTGTGCCCTGGGCTTGATCTCTATCAGCTCGGCGACTTTTTTGCCGCTTTTGTCTTGATAAGTGATCAAGAAGTCGGGCACGTAGAAAGTGTTCTTGCCTGTGAAAGGATTGCGGTAAGGTATGCGCACACACTCGCTGCCCCAGGATATCACGTTGGGATTGTTGTCGCAGAAGCGCATGAACGTCAACTCCCAACCACTGCGATATTTTGGACTGCCTGAGCCGATATACTTCTCGGCATTGACTGGAGTGTAGAATCCCTGTGTCCAATTACGAGCCACTGGATCACTCCACCATGAGGTCTTCTTCGATCTCGCTTTCCAGGTCGATCACATCTTCTGTGATGTACTGGTATTCGTTGTAGACGCTTTCGTTGAGCACGGTAGAGAAAGTGGAGACCGTGGCCACTTTGGTGTATTGGACTGTGGCAGGCTTGGTCAGATTGATCTGATTCAGGATCTTCTGGTCTACGTTGAGCCGACCACCTCGTACCGCAGCATCGATCATGCCACGGAAGTTCCTCTTTAGATCCTGTGCGATCTTCCACATCATCAGCACTAGGCTTTCGGCTGTCTTGCGATTCAGTCCGACTCCAACGAGTCTCTGTACTGCCTTGTCGAATTCCACTTGTGGGATAGTCTTGTATGCCATGATCAGAAGTCCTGTATCCTAACATTTTTGAAATTGCTGGTCGTCGTCTGAGACTCGCGATATTCTTTCAACGTCATGTTGCGGCGACGTGCTTGTACACCATCTCTGACATCTTTGTACCGACTGCTGAGCGAAGGATTAGATGGTCCACTGGCGGTCGACGACATGGCCTTGGGTTCTGCAGTCCTCGCAGCCGCAGCAGCAGCAGTCACACCACTGTTGGTGGTCCTAGAAGATGTAGGCGAGCCAGTGTTCTGTGTGGCGCTGGCACGACCAGTAGACGGACTGTAAGCAGCATCGGAATATCCGCCGTCGGCACCAATCCCGTATTCGGCTTCCATCAATGTGACATCGGCAGTAGATACCGCGGATTGTTTGCCGGCATACACTGATTCAGTGGCAGACCCTGGAGTGAACAAAGACTTGCTTGGTCGCTCTTTGCTGTAGGCCGCATCTGAATATTGCCCATCGGGCCCGATGCCAAACTCTACTTCCATCTGTGTGACGCCGACATCGGCGTCGGGTATGGGTTTGGATGCTGGAACTGGTGGCGAAGTACGTGTAGGAGCAGTGGTCGGCGTAGCAGCGATGCCAGTGGACATCGTTGGTGCTTCGCCTTCAAATCCAGTAACCCATGTCAGCTTCTCGTAGCGCACGGTCAGTGTCCAGAGCACTGTGTCGCTGGTCGAGTAATCAAGCGTATCATGCTGAGCGTCAACGATGTAGGCATTTTCCAAGATGTAGATCTTTTCTTTGGAAGGGTCGTCGGTGCTTTCCAAAGTCTCGTCGAGATCCGTGCCACCGATCGCGTACTTGTGCATCTTGATGGTGATGGTCATGGGTTTGATGGTGCCAGTCTTGCTGCCATTGGTTGGATCAAATTGTCCTTTGACGAAATCCCACAGCATGGTCTCTACTGCGTCGTTCTGCTGATCATAGAAACTCATGGTGATGGGTTCGTAGTTCAATCTGGTCTGGACTATGGTCTTGTGGTTGTAGACATTGACCACTTGTGTGTCAGCAGTCCAACGAGGTAGCTCGCAGGTCTTCAGCGTCATCGAAGACATCACTAACGGATCACCAGATCCGTCAGCGAACTCAAATCTCGCAGACCAAGAGAACTTGAAGTAAGGTCGCAGATCTTGGGCTGCGGTGCCTATTCCGAATTTAGTGGTCGCGTAGTTTCTTGACATAGTTTACGAATGTGGCAAAAGGGCCGGAGCCCTTTTGCTTATCGTGCAAAACGTCTCCGCTTTGCATTACTTATGATGATTCAATAACACTAGTTATTAACCAAGACCTACTTCGTAGCTGCCCGAAGTGGATGTGCTGTCATCATTGTTAGTTGACGAAGTTGAAAGTGCTTCGTTGTCGTTAACGGTATGGTTAGCGTTATCGAACTTGATGGTCAACGAGATCTGCAGCGCATCGCTGGTAGCGTAGTTGTTCTCACCATAGTTGACGTTTTGGATGTAGCATCCACCTAGTTCCCAACGATCTAAGATCGTTGGTGTGTCAGAACCGTCGAGGTTTTCGATGGCCATAGCGAACTTGTAGTTGGAACCAGCTAGTCGGCTTGCTTGATTAGCATGGTCAATCTGGGCTTGCAGTTGGGCAGCGATAGCTCGAGCTACCTTTCCTGTGACATCATCACGCACGGTTAATGTGATTGGGTCCCAGGTGTGCTTGCCGGCCATATAGATGCGAGAGTTGTAAACATCAACGATCACATCGTCATGTGTGAGGCTTGGACGGCTCACGCTGACTACCTGGCTGGTCATTTCCAGTACATCATCTTCTACTGAGCCGCCGCCAAACAGGCTCATAACCACACGGAAGCGGTATGCCAGTTTGGGCTGCACCAGGACGCCCTCGGTGCCGCCTGGAACTTGAAATTTTTCTAAAGAGACTGTCATGGTTTCCTTCTCCTTGTGCTATTTAGCGTGTACCATTGGCGATCGCGCCAGTGTTCACAACACGCACAGGAATGTAGATGAACTCAGCAGCCTTGACTGGCTCGATGGCCACGTCAATCCAAAGTTCGTTACGGTCTATGCGGGTGGGTGTGTTATTGGTTTCGTCGCAGACTACCAAGAAGTCATACACAGCACGCTTGGTGATGAGGTCTGCTAGGAAGCCATTGAACACGTTCAGCACGCGATCGCGTGTGCGCTTGTCGTTGGGTTCGAATATGAACGGACGAGCGATAACATCAAAACGCTCACGCAGGTATGCCAGTAGACGCGCTACATTGACACGATCCAGCGCAGAGCTGAAAGGATGCAGGGTCTTCTGTCCCCACAGGTACAAGCCCTGTCCTGGGAAGTTGACCAATGGGTTCAAGTTCTTCTCATAGAGTGCATCACGCTGTCCTTGATTCAGGCTCAGTGCTTTGAACTCGTTTTCTGCTGTGACGATACCAAAGTTGCTGACACCACTGGCAGCACCGCGTGTGAGACCTGCGGGTGCAAACCATGGATAAGCCACTTGGTCGTTGTAGGCATAAGCACGCAACACAGCATGGCTGGCAGGAACTGCCACGTCGTTGCCGTTGAGGTCTGTGCTCAATGCGCTGGGGTAGTAGACTGCCACAGCAGCGTTGCGTGTGATCAAACCATCTTCGCCGTTGGTACCAGCGTTGACACCCGTGGCCCATGCATTGACGTCAGCGATGCGATTGGACAGCTTCATTGGGCTGTCTGCGACCACGAAAGCTGTTTCTTTGCGATCCACGTTCAGTGTCAGCATCTCGTCGATGAGCTCTGGGTAACCAGGACATGCGATGAGGTTGAATGTCAGTGTTTCGTCGCGCAGTTCTTCGCTGCTGACGAAAGCGTCTTGCAGGCGCTTGACGATGACACGGCGCTGGGCCTTGTCAAAAGCATACATGCTTCCAGCCTTGGGACCGGAATCTCTGTTGCCAGACTCGCTCTGCCAGTGACCAGCAGCGGCGTTGTAACGCTTGACGTTGCCCGAGCTGACTGCGGTGTTGAACACCAGCATGCCCAGTGGGTAGAACGCAGGATTAGGAGCTTCGTCGTCCATGGCAGTGGCAGAACCGTCTTCACCGGATGTGTCTTGGAAAGAACTTGTGAGGTCTGCAAACACTACACCGTTGGGTGTGGTCTGGTCAGCGTTGTCGTGTTGTACCCACTCGCTGCCATTCCAAACTTTGATCACTGGATAGTTGACCAGGTCGTTGGTGTCAACCCAT
>CAZXGO010000034.1:0-11152 GCA_964640035.1 uncultured Chitinophagales bacterium | reverse complement strand
GTCGACTGTGACGTCGCCCACTGTTTCCCAACCAGCAGAAGTCTTGCGATAGATGTCAACGGTAGTACCAGCATCATACCAGAGCGTGCCGTCGGCGATGTCGCCAGTGGGCTCAGTTGAGCTAGCTTCGTGTGACAGCATGCTCCAACCATCAGCATATTGACGGACAGAGAAGGCTGCGATGCTGCTATCAACTAGGCTGACATAGAGGTCGCCGTCATTGAGACGTACTCCAAAGGCGTCGCTGGCATCGTCATCGCCGAAGAAAGCCACCAGTTGATCAGGATTAGCTGGTCCAACTGTCTGGGCTGTCCACGAACCTAGTGTGGCGTTGTAACGATTGATGATCAAGTCTAGGCCATTGTTGGGGCTAGTGGTCTTGAACCAAACAGCACCGGCAGTGGGTGTTGGATACTCGTAGTGAGGAGCGACCGTGACAGTCGAACCAAGTGCAGCGGAGCTCACTACTTTCCATACACCACTGACTTTCTTGTAGAACTGCTTGACATCGGAAGTGACGTCTAGAGCGTAGTCGCCATCGGAACCTTCTTCGCTGTCGGGTGTGCCATTGGCGGCCATGACGCTGACAGCGTTCCAGGAGTTGCCATCGCCTTCAAACAGGCCCAAGGATGTGTTGGCTAGATCCAGCCAGTATGTACCGTTGGCTGCAGGACCCACTGGAGCGGAATCTTGTGGCTCTAGTTGTGCCATGTCGAGGTCGGCACGCAGGATGACAGCACGATTGGCCACACCCAGGTAATAATAAGCAGCGAGCAGACCGTATTCGTTCAGTTCGTGACCTTGTACTGGTGTACCGTCGACGATGGTGAAAGCGGGTTCGCCAAACAGTTGCACCAACTCGCGCTGGCTAGTGACTGTCAATGGCAAGTTAGCGTAGGCTTGTGTGGTGTACAGGGCTGTGGTACCGTCAGGAGCACTACGATCTTGGCGAGTGGCTACCGCGATAACAGGGACTGTTCCATTGCCAGCGGATGCGTATGCGCTTTCGTCGATGACGGATACGCTTACGCCTGGGGAAACGAGTTGAGGCATGATATATCTCCGAATGTTAAACAGTAAGGCATCGTTTGCCTGATTCGAAGATATTTATGCTAGAAGGGCTAAATTGGTCCTATTTACCGGGATGCTAGTAAATCTTGGTTTACTGGACAATGGTTTGGATCTGCTTGTAGAGGTCTTCGATGCTGCCGTCGTTGTCTAGCACAGCGTCAAAGTCGGTACCTACCCAGGCTGTTTCGCTGGCATGTACACCTTTATTTACCAGTTCGGACCGGGCAGCAAGGTCTCCTTGGTTGGCGGCCACTGCTAGGTCGTACCACTCGGGCAAGCCACCGCGTTTGATCCACAGCACTTGTCCACCGTTTTGCCGGATGGCCGAGATCTCGTTGGGGAAGCGGCAGTCCGAGATCACGATGTTGTCAGTGGTATTCCTCAATCTGTGCTCTAGGCTAGCGATCCAGATATCATCGTGGAACCCACGACGGCACACTTCCGTGCCCCAGTATTGTAACACCCAGCGCGGGGTGAGATCGGACATGCCCAAGCGCGCTGCCCACCAAGGGTCCACTTGTTCGCGCCACTCTCGAGCCGACTTGGTACGACCTTCCAGCAAGTCTCGGTCCCAACCAAACACGGCAGATACCGCGTCTTTGAGGGTTCCGGCGAAACTGTCTCGCCTGAATTCGTGGAAGTTTACCAGATAGTCTGCGGCGGTGTCTTTGCCTGCACCAATGAAACCACATATGCCGATGATTTTAGCCATGTTATATTATAACATGGCTGTGCTGTTAGATCAACAGTGATTTAACCAAAGATGAAGCCGAGTGGTGTACCACCTTCGGCATAGGTCTTGATGTCTTCGTCCAGCTTCTCGAGTTCGGCCTGGCCCTGTGCGATGAGATCGGCACCATTGAGCGTGACACCACCTTGCGGACCTGCTAGCTGACCAAACTTGCTGCGAGCCTGACCCAGCATCATCTTGCTGTGGGCCAAAGCATAGTCGTAGAGCCAAGGCTTGGCCGAAGTGTCCGACAGCAAGACTTCGTCGGGTTTGTAGTTATAGGTATGGAGTATGACGCCTTCGTCACCGCGGATGTAGCGATGTAGGTGCAGACGCTTAGTGGAGGAGTTCCAATCGAACATCACATAAGCACCAAACATCTTGCCCATCTGTTCGCGATAACCCATGTAGAGTTCGAAGGTAGCGAGTCCACCGCCCTTGGCCACGTTCAGCATGTACATGCTGAGGTAACCGGCTTCGAAAGGCTCAAAGTCTGTGGCGCTGGCAGAGATACCACCTGCGCTACGGCGGAACACTTGTCTCACTTCGATGACTTCCTCAGGCAAAGTGTAAGTGCTTTCGCCTGGGATGAAGTTCAAGACCATGAAACTCTCTTCGACCGCACGACTAGATCGTTGGCGGTATTTGCTCAAGGCTTTGTCGATGGCCATGTCGTAGTGCTCTTTGTCGAGCTCTACATCTACCATGCCACCGCCTAGGGTGAGTTCTATGTATTTCCGCGCTTTTTCGCGTTCTGTGCTTGCTGACATTGGTGTGCCTCCGGTTTGTATTTACCGGAAGCGCACCTCTATCTGCTACTTGATCGCGCGCAATAGTATGGTTTCTGGACTGATTCGTGGGCGCAGTCTGGTCTCTACGCTCTTGATGGTGTCCATGAACTTGCGCAGTTGTGGCTTGCCGCAGGCCTTGAACTCTTTGAGTTTTTCCGCTGGCTTGCGGAGCGTCTTGGCCACGCTACGAGCTTCGTCGAAGCCGGTGATGTTGCTGTTCTTGACACCCAGGGGCGAGATCACCATGTCACCGTGTGTGCCTGCCAAGTATCGGCCTAGTTTGCGCGTCTTGGTGTTGTAGATCCAAAGCTCTGACGCGCCTAGGATGTCTCTGGGGTCGATGCTGACTAGGCCCAGCTCTTCGAACGCAGGCATGAAGTTGAGCTTGCGCACGATCTTCTCAGGCGGCACTGGCTTGCGCTTGGGCTTGGCACGGGCGGCGATCTTGGCTGCTTTATAAGCCATGGCGCCATCCACGATGCTCTGGTAGAACTTGGCCAGATCCTTGGCACCACGTTTGCCTAGGTGGCTGTAGCCTTCTAGCAGTTGGCTGTCGGTGCCGGCCATGTACTCGTCGAGCTCGGCGATGCGGGCCTGGAACACTTCGGCGATCCTTGGCGCGAAGTTGGCAGCCAGTCCAGCACCTTCCAGGAAGCCCACAGCATTGAAGCTCTTCTTGTTGATCATGTAGTCGTCGACAGCACCTTCGATTTCACCCAGCACGCTGGAGAGTTTTTCTTCCAAGCGATCCTGGATGGTCTCTTTCTTCACTGCCACTTCTTCGGTGGAGTCTTCTTCGACGACTACCATGGTAGACTCGCGCTCCTGGAGGCGCTGAGTCTGAGAGTTGATGACATCGATCTCTTCTTTGCGCAGACGCAGGCCAACCAAGCTCATGCGGCACACCCAGCCCACGGTGAGATAGAACGCTGAGTCGGGCAGTTTCTTGAAAGTCTGGGCCACATCACGGCCGCCTTCTTGGTTGCGTAACCAGATGTCGTAGAACTCGCAGGCCTGCTTCTTGTCGCAGGAGTAGTTGTACCAAGTCAGAGCGGACATGACCCTGACTTTGCGGGTCTGCTCGTCCATGGTTTCTTGATCTTCCCACTTGGGCTCGTCGCCCATGTATTTCATGTCGGTGACTGCGATGGTGCTCAGGCGTGTCTTGCCATCAGCGGCCAGCATCACCGAACTCTTGGTCCTAGTGCTACGGGCTGGTGTTTTCTTCGCGGTCTTGCGTTTTGCTGTCACTGCCATGTCTGTGGCTCCTTTGCGTGGCTATTGATTTAATTATACAGGATCTAGGGCAGGAAGTCAACTGCGGTAAATACAGGGTCAAAAGGAGGGCCAGTTTTTGGTCCAGCAACATGCCTAAAATATCACTTTGGAAGAACGCTAAAACACAGGATTACCACTATCAGGACCGCTTGATCCGCGAAGCCGTGGATCTCGGTGGCACCACTATCTTGGTCCACAAGTATCTTGGTCCAGCAGCCACTGGCTCTGATGATCCTACGCAGGCCAACTTTGCGGCCCAACCCGACATATCCGAACTGGACATCCAGGATGTGCTGTTCATGGAGAATCGCGACAGGGTCTATGACACCACCATCTACGAACTGCGTGGAACCTACAATGTGGGAGACCAGGATTTTGATTTGAGCCAGTTCGGCCTGTTCCTCAGCGCCGACACGTTATTCATCACCTTCCACACCAACGACATGGTGGAGCGCCTGGGTCGCAAGCTCATGAGCGGAGACGTGCTGGAGCTGCCACACTTGAACGACGACCTTTTGCTGGATGCCACTGCCAAGAGCATCAACAAGTTCTACGTGGTACAAGATGCCAGCCGTGCCGCTGAAGGATTTGGTCCTACCTGGTGGCCACACCTATGGCGAGTCAAATGTACGCCTCTCAACGATGCGCAAGAGTACCGCAGCATCCTGGGAGATCCTGAGGACGAGGACAGCCTCAAGAATGCCCTCAGCACCTACAACAAAGACATCGAAGTCAACACAGCCATCATCAAGGCGGCCGAAGAGATCGTGCCTGACGCCGGTTGGAGTTCCGAGACCACAGTGGCAGCACCTGAGATCCGTGGCTTCACTGGAGAAGGCCAATCTGACATCGAAGTCAAGACCACCCCAGAAACCACGCTGGTTCCATCGGGCTTGGCTTTCCCTGCTTCACCAAACCAAGGTGACTATTTCCTGCGAGCTGACTTCGTGCCCAACAGGCTGTTCGTGTATCGTGGCACCCGTTGGCATCGCGTGTTTGATGATGCTGCCAAACCAAACTGGGCAGATGCTCGCACCAACGCCGCTGGCTTCATCAACAACGAATCAGAGACAGCAAGCCGCAACAACTCCGAAGGTTATGTCCAAGAGCGCCAAGCCTTGAGCCAAGTCTTCAAGAAACCCGAGGCTGACGAATAATGGCACAATATTTCTATGATCAACAGATAAGACGCTGGATACTGCAGTTCATGCGATTGTTCTCTGGCTTTGAAGTCAAGATGGGCAAGGACGTCAATGGCGACGACTATTTCCACCAAGTGCCTGTACGCTATGGCGATCCAAGCCGCATGGCTTCGTTCATAGTCAAAGGCAACAGCGAAAACAAGATCAACTCAGTGCCCATGATCTCTTGCTACATCGCCGAACTCCTGCCCAATGCTGAACGTCGTTTGCAGCCCACGTTCAGAGATCGCGTCAATGTCTATGAAAAAGAGTTCGACGAAGCATCAGGCCAATATTTGGATCAGATCGGTGAGACTTACACCCTAGAGCGACACAGCCCTGTGCCCTATGACCTCACCATCAACGTGGACATCTGGACCAGCAACACCGAACAGAAACTGCAGTTGTTGGAGCAGTTGTTGCTGATATTCAATCCTTCAGTGAATCTACAGAGCAGCAACAATCCCTTTGACTGGACCAGCCTTGGTGTGGTCGAACTCATAAACATCTCTTGGACTGCTCGCAGCATACCACAAGGCACCGACGACACCATCGATGTCGCTAGCTTGATATTCCAGCTGCCCATCTATCTCACACCGCCGGCCAAGGTCAAGCGCCAAGTGTTGATACACAGCATCTTGGCCAACCTCTATGGCGACATTGACACTGACATCGACTTGGATTCCATCATACTGTCAGCAGATCGCAGCAACGTGCGTCATTGGATCACTTTCCAAGATCGCCACATACGAGTCGCGGCTGATTACATACAGCTCTTGACCAACCATGACAAAGAAGTGGATCCTACCAAAGCTGACGGCAGCCTGTTGAGTTGGGCCGAACACTTTGAGCTGCACGGTGGCATGAAAGAAGGCATCACTGAGATACGACTCCGAGTCGGCGATGATCCTACCTCTGAAAACGCCGATGAAGTTTCCTTGGTAGTGTCTTCTGTGCCCGGCAATCCAAACATACTCAGCTATGTGATCAACACAGAAACGCTGCCCTCTGACACCATCACCATGGTCAATGGCGTGATAGATCCTCAGCGCAGCAGACCTGGCATGGGCATGCTGCCTGAAGCAGCAGCTGGACAAAGATACCTGTTGACCAATGAAGTGATACCCGACGGCCCCTGGGGCGCGCTACAAGCATCTGCAGATGACATCATCGAGTTCAATGGAACAGATTGGGTAGTTGACTTCGACGCTTCGGCGGTAAATGTAACTGGATATACTACAAACGCCAATACCATGAAAAAACTCTACTACACTGGATCCAGTTGGGTGCTCGCCATCGAGGGCATCTTTGAAGAGGGTTATTGGCGCGTAGTCAACTGATCATGCGCGCAGTTGGCGCACTGATAGTGAGTCGTCGCACCGGGCGTGCGATGATGCAGCTACGCAGCGAGATCGAAAAGCACAGCATGTGTTGGGGACTTTGGGGAGGACGCTTGGTCGGCGACGAGGGCGATCTCGAAGGTCTGAAAAGAGAACTCTGCGAAGAACTGGGCTGGCCTGGTGTACCCGACACGGTCAGCATAAGCCACATCTACACTTTCGTCACACGCGATCGCCGTTTCCGGCATGTCAGCTATCTCATACTCTGCGAAGAAGAATTCGTGCCCGTGCTCAACGAAGAAAGCGCTGGCTACTGCTGGGTGGATGTCAACAAGTGGCCCACACCCTTGCATCACAATACCGCGAAGATGTTTTCCAGTCGCGCCTTCAAGGAAGCACTGAGCAGTGCTCTAGATCATGACGCTGAAGCTGATAGTCACTGAGAAAAACAAAAAAGAACCCATCTACCTAGGACCACATTTCCAGGTACCGTTCATGTCTTGTTTCTCTCCTGCGCTTAACAATCCTTTCCTTAACTCGATCTACAAGTCGTCGATACCCTACACTGAGCGTTGGTATCTCGAAGCCCGTCGTTTGGTCTTAGAAGAAGAATGGTCCAATCCTATCCTAGAGCTGCTCATGGAAGACGAGGACCTCAAGCGACGGTTGGTGCAAAGCACTGTGATCGACGGTGCTTACATGAGAGATATATTGGCTAAGCCCGAACTGACTGGTTATCATGTCAGTGCCGGAGTCAACCTAAATCGACTCCGGCGTTGGTCAGGCTTTTTCGTGAGCTTATAGGAAAGTCACTGCGCCAGCGGTGGCCAGCAGCAACAAGCCCCAGACTCCCAAGGCTTTGTAGTACATGACCAATGGTGTACCAAAGTACCTATTGCCGACCATGGTGCACTTGTGCGTGGGCGAAAGCAAGTAACCCACATAGTCCACGGCAAAGAACCACAAGAAGTATTCCATGCCAAACACTTGTGCCATCAGCACTGCCACTGCCACGAACTTGCCACTGGAGCCCATCAAGAAACTGGCCACGAATCCTGCCAACGAGATGATGGTGAGTCCAAGCACGCTATGCACATCAAACGGCAAAGACTTGATGATGGCCTGCATCTCTGAGTCATGTGTCTTGAAGTATGTGCCCAACAAGATCACTGCACCTACCACGATCAACACTTCCCAGTTGATGTAGGAGGCCAGTTTACGCCAGTTCCAGGTCTGCGTGATGAACATGTAGTACAATGCCAACGCACCAAAGATCTCGAACACATTGGATTCACCTCCCACATACACATAGGCAGCGATGGCCGCGATGAATGGAAAGATGTTCCTGATCACTGCGCTGAGCTTGAATGGCACTGGCTCGATGGCCACGTCCTGTTCAGACACCCGCCTATAGATGTAGAATCCAATGAAGGCGAATGACACCGCCATCAGTGGCCATATCTGAGCCAGCCACGCTGTGTAGGTCAGTCCAAATGCCGCGATGGGCAGGATCACTGTCTTCTCCAGCGGAGACCACATGTAGTAGTGGTGCGTGGCTAGATAGTCGATGATTCCAAACTTGTGGCGGCTGCAGCCCACAGGCCCCATCTTGGGGGTTATCTTGGGAGCGATCGTGTCCAACACACCGGCTGATACAGTCACGCGTCCTTCGATAGGCAGCACACCACCGATCGCGGAAATGATGACCAGGACGAATCTGTTGCTTCGGAAAGTGTTCCTTACATAGGCAAAAACTGGGGCGAAGAGATTGTGCTCCTTCGCTAGTCCAGCAGTGATCATAATGAAGAAAACCATCCATAGGTATTGCAACGAACCTAGATACTTCACAAAGTCCATGGTATTTCCTTATGGCGATACACCGGGCTAGTGCCCGGTGACCATTCTTTCTTGGGAAGGAGTGGTACTACTGTTTATTCTGATCGTACCACTGACGTAGACCCACAAGGTCTTCGCTGCTGAGACGCAGCAGTTGTGGGTAGACAGTGAGCCAGAGATAGTCCACGGTGGGGATTTTGGCTTTGAAGCGGATGGTGTGTACACCTTCGCCCTGCAGCTGGAACGACACTTCGGCGGGATTGCCCACTGTGGTCTTGATGTTTTCAGCAGGAGCACCGTTGATGGAGATTGGAGCATCCATCTTTTTGATGTTCTTGACTTCGACCTCGACCACATCGTCGCTTTCGGTTTCAGTGTTGTCCACGCAACGCACCCGCATGCGGACCAGATTGTCGAGTCCGTAGATCATGTTGCGGGTCTGATCGTAGTAAGTGCCATCTAGCAGGTCGATCAGGATGCGACGCGAGATGATGGTCCTACCATCCTCGCCCAGGAACGTCATGGACTCGTTGGAGTTGACGCTGCGGCTGATCATCACATACTCGTCTTCGGTGAGATCTTCGATGGTGTAAGTGTCGTAGTTGCGCACGTCACTGATCTGGTCGACGTAGCCTAGGAATCCGATGATTCCTGAAATGTGTCTGTTCGCTGGGTTCACGTACAAGGCATAGACCTTGCCGGCTTGGTATCCACCATGCGAATCGATTACTGGTAATCCTGATTCTTGATCGATTTCCATGATTATATCTTTCCTTTGAGAATCTTTCTCGCTACGTCGTCACAGAGTACACACTCTTGTCCACAGACGTTTTTGCAGTTCTTCGTGAGCTGCGTGAAGTTCAGCGCAGTGAGGTCATTGGCCGTCACGTGCATGAGATATTCGGGAGGCTTGGTCGAGAACAAGATGCGCAGTTTGACGTTGCCATCCTCGAACATATAGGCTCGACACATGGCCAACCACTTGCTGAGCTCGATGCCTCGTCCTGCCAGTTTGATCACGTCTACTAGTCCATCAAACTTGGCTAGGTCCGTGGGCAGCGTGAATCCAGTCTTGAGGTATTCGCCAGGCTGCTCTTCGAAATATCTCGTACATCCTAGTTCATTATGTATCAGAGAAATCACACGCATGTTGGATTGCTCGTTGGTCTGGGCGATCATCATGTCGTCAAAGTTCTTCCACATGCAGTCTACTATGCAGCCTTCGTTGACCAGCATGGTCACAGAGATGTCACGCGCATGACAGTATTCTGAGATCTTGGTCAGCTCGTCGAGGTCGCGATTCAAAGCCCGATCCACGATGATGCTGCGTATGCCCAAGACGTTGATCAAGAACATGACTTCTTTGAGAGTCTTGGGCCGGTTGTTGACGCTGTTCTTGATCTCCACGCCTGCGGGATTGGATTCGCGCAAGGCCCGCATGAACACTTGGTCTCGCATGAGGTAAGTGTTGTTCATGGTCAGCATGTCTACCTGTAGGCCCTTCAAGTGTTGGACTACTTCGGGTGCAGACTCATAGGACTCGTTGGAATAGTAGTTGCCGTTGTACAAGTAGTGCAGACGGATGCCATGCTGGGCGCGTATGTCCTGCAATTCCTGCCAATCTTCCGGGCTCAATGACAGCGCACGTGCGGATCCGAATCGGTTGTCGGAGAAATAGATGTCATTGATCTGCGCCACGGGCAGCTGATCCAGCACTGTGCTGATGCCAGGGGTGTAGGGTAAGGAGAATCGTCTTTGGGTCATGTGTGGCCGTTTAGATCAGGTTACGATACTTAGTGGCAGTACCCAACCATCGCGCACCAAGGTTGGCAGCGTGATATGATTTGATGGCCCACACCGTGGACGACACAGTGAACTTGCCGTAGCTGGCATTCTCTGGGTCCGTGGTCACAGGAATCATGTTGATGGAGTATTCCCAGGTAGCGTTACCACCAGTGTAGTCCCAGAAGTTCAGCTCGCGCATCTTGAACAAGGCCGAGAAGGCATTGATGCGATAGTTGCCTTTCCAGCGGCTGTTGATCTCAGTGGTACCGGGTGCGTATTTGGCATCTTCGAGACCGCAAGCTGCAGCGATGTCGATACGGAAACTTACGGTCCTGGTATAGGCAAAAGCGCTGCCAGTGTAAGTGGCTTCCATCACGGTGTAGTTGGTACCGATGCCACTGGCGTTGCCCACGATGCTGGCCCCGCTGAGGTTGGAGATGTAAGAAGGTGTGCCTGCTTCGTCGACGCTGCCAGCATAGGCATTGGAGTTAGTGAGCTGTATGTCGATGCTGCCGATGGCAGTGATGGCCAGGTCTCCAGGAACGCTGATCAGGTCCTGAATGGTGGCGATCTGGTTTAACGATGTGGGTGGTTCAGTGACCGTGATCTGCGAGAACGTTGGTGTGTCGGTCTCACGCACAGGTTGGCCGATAGCGATCCTTTGCCAATCGCCCCAAGAAGTGGTATTGCTGGTGCTGTCGTTGACGCGGAAATACATCTGCTCGGGCGACTCTTCTTCGCTGTTCCAACCCATGGCCAATTGTGCGCCGATGTTGTCGTTGGCGACAGCAGTGACGCCAACATAGTAGTTGCCAGGGAAGTCAGTGGAGTTGAAAGCACTGAAACCACTGATGGTGTTGGCTGGGAAGAAAGTGGGTGCATAACTGTCAGAGCCATCTGTGGGGAATGTGTAGAAATCGCTGAGTGGAGGAATGTCAGTGAAGTTGTTCCAGTTCAGATAATAGTCGCTGTTCTGGCCATCCAAGGTGTCGGCGTCAAGGTTCTCAGTGACCACGGAGATGATGCCAGTGTTGGGATCAAAGCTGATGTTGTCTCCGGCATAGATCTTTGGCACACGATGGTAAGTGGTGCCGTCTTCGGTGTAGTCCCAGTAGTCGCCGGTTTCGTTCCAGCGGAACT
>CAZXGO010000033.1:12910-21293 GCA_964640035.1 uncultured Chitinophagales bacterium | reverse complement strand
TATTGTCCAAAGTGAGCATTCTGAATAAAAAAATGAACAAAAATATGGTTTATACAATAGTATCTGCTCAGGAAGCCGATTTTAAAGAGAATAAAATATCTAGTGATTCACCTATTGGAGCTGCTTTGATGGGTAAAAGCAAAGGCGATTTGGTAAAGGTCAATGTGCCTGCTGGAACACTTGAGTTAGAAATTCTGAATATTGAACGATAAAGATCCATTGTATGAAATTAGCAGTTATTGGAACAGGTTATGTAGGTTTGGTTACCGGTACATGCTTTGCCGACTCTGGCAATCATGTTATTTGCGTGGATAATAATTCCGCGAAAGTGGAAATGCTCAGAAATAAACAAATACCTATATATGAACCAGGTATCGAGCCACTATTTGAACGTTCTGTACGTGAAGGACGCCTTGTTTTCACAACCAATTTACAAGAGGCTGTTAAACACGCTGAAATTATCTTTCTCTGCTTACCAACCCCTCCAGGTGCAAATGGGCAGGCAGATCTCAGTTTCGTTTTGAATGTAGCCGAGGAGATCGCTCCAATGATCGATTCCTACAAAATTATAGTGAATAAAAGTACAGTACCCGTTGGTACTGCAGATCAAGTGCATGCAAGAATTAAACCTTTTGCCAAAGCTGATTTCGATGTGGTCTCTAATCCAGAATTTCTACGCGAGGGTGCTGCGATCGACGATTTCCTAAAGCCAGAACGCGTTGTAGTTGGAACTCAAAGTCCAAGGGCAATGGAAAAAATGCAATCGCTTTACGAACCCTTCGTACGTAGTGGAAATCCCATCATTTTCATGGATGAGCGTAGTTCTGAGCTCACTAAATACGCCGCAAATGCTTTTTTAGCGACAAAAATTAGTTTCATGAACGAAATAGCCAACCTTTGTGAACGAGTAGGCGCAAATGTGGATAATGTTCGACGTGGTATAGGTACAGATACACGGATAGGGAAACGATTTTTATTTGCCGGTATTGGTTATGGCGGTAGCTGTTTTCCAAAAGATGTTCAGGCCCTTGGTTTCACTGCTGACCAATATGATTATGATTTTAAAATACTCGATGCGGTGATGAGCGTTAATGACCAACAACGCTTGAGTATGATGAGTAAAATGAAGCAGCATTTTGGATCTCTTAACGGGAAAAAAATTACTATCTGGGGACTCGCATTTAAAGCTGAAACAGATGATGTTCGAGAAGCACCTGCTCTTTATCTGGCAAAAGAACTCATTGATGCAGGGGCACTTGTAGTGGCATATGATCCGGAAGCAGCGAAAAATTTTAAAGATTACATGGGCGACTCCTATGCTAACAAAATTGACTACAAAAGCAATGCTTTGGATGCCCTCAATGGTAGCGATGCAGTGCTTATTTGTACCGATTGGAATGAATTCAGACGACCAAATTTTGATGAATTCACTAATCGTTTAACCACACCTGTGGTATTTGATGGACGTAATCTGTACGATCTTGATAAAATGGCAAAAGCTGGAATCCATTACTACAGCGTCGGTCGCGCTACAGTAGTTCCTGCAAGCAGCTAGGACTAATAAATAAGCTAATCTCTTGTATGGTCATCCTCGGAATCTCTTGCTACTACCACGACTCAGCAGCAGCGATCCTCAAAGATGGCAAGATAATCGCAGCTGCTCAAGAGGAAAGATTTACCCGTATCAAACATGATGCCAGTTTTCCCAGAAATGCTGTTTCATTCTGTTTAGATCAGGCACATATCACATCAGATGAGCTTGATGTGGTTGTCTTTTATGATAAGCCATTCTTGAAATTTGAAAGAATTCTTGAAACCGCTTTAATGGAAGCGCCTTTCGGTTTGAGTGCCGCTCTGAAATCCATACCTATCTGGATCAAGCAAAAGCTGTGGATTAGCGATCAGATACGTACCGAACTAAAGTTTCAAGGTAAACTTCTATTTCCCGAACATCATCAATCTCACGCTGCTTCAGCTTTCTATCCAAGCCCGTTTGACCAAGCCGCGATTCTCACCATGGATGGTGTAGGGGAGTGGGCTACTTCTAGCATTTCGCATGGAATATGTAATGAGATTAAGGTACTCAAGGAGCTGAAATTCCCACATTCTCTCGGTTTACTTTATTCTGCATTTACCTACCACGCTGGGTTTAAAGTCAATTCTGGTGAATATAAGTTGATGGGACTCGCTCCCTACGGAAAACCGATATTCGTGGATCTCATATACAAACACCTTATAGATCTAAAGGAGGATGGTTCCTTCCGTTTGAATATGAAGTATTTCGATTATCAAGCGGGGCTCAAAATGACTTCTCCTCATTTTGATGCGCTATTTGACGGTCCAGCCAAAAAGCCCGAAGCACCCTTAACTCAACGAGAAATGGATTTGGCCGCATCCATACAATTCGTTACAGAAGACATCATGTTGAAAATGGCTGCTGAAGCGGTCAGGCTCACAGGATCCAGAAACCTCTGTCTCGCCGGCGGTGTGGCACTCAATTGTGTTGGAAACGGTAGGATTTTAAAGGAGAAAATCGCAGATAACCTCTGGATTCAACCTGCTTCTGGCGATGCTGGAGCTGCTTTAGGAGCAGCTCTTCTAGCTTGGTACTCCTATCAAGGAAATGATCGACTTGCAAATCCAAATGATGATATGAAGGGTGCATTTTTGGGAACATCCTATTCAAATGAGCAGATTCAGGAATGGCTTGATGCAAATAACATCATTTATCATAAAATGGAGTATCCTGATCTCTATTCAACCATGGCCTCTCTACTTGATCAAGGAAATATTCTCGGATGGCTTCACGGTCGTATGGAATTTGGTCCACGGGCCCTCGGACATCGAAGTATTCTTGCAGACGCCCGCAATCCTGAAATGCAGAAAAAGTTAAACCTGAGTATCAAATACAGAGAAAGTTTTCGCCCTTTTGCACCGATTATATTACGTGAAAAGGCCTCTGAATACTTTGATCTGGATGTTGAGAGTCCCTACATGCTCATAACAGCTCCTGTCAAAGAGAGTCGCAGGATACAAATTGAACAGGGACTCAGCGGTTTAGAGCTGCTCTATGCCCAACGTAGCGATATTCCTGCAGTTACACATGTTGATTATTCTGCACGAGTTCAAACCGTAGATGAAAACCGAAATCCTCATCTGTGGCATCTTCTGAAAACATTCGAAAATCGTACAGGAACTCCGCTTTTAGTAAATACGAGTTTCAATGTAAGGGGAGAGCCTCCGGTAGAATCACCCGAGGATGCTTTTAAATGTTTCATATCAACTGAAATGGATGCGCTTGTACTTGAAAATTATGTTCTTTTAAAATCTGAGCAACTGGAAGAACACAGAATGCATATATCTGCAACTCGTACCTTTGCCCCTGACTAAGTATGAGCCTTTATCTAAATAATGACATCAAGCAGGTGAGTAGACGACAAATTATAGAATTTGGTCTCGTCTTTTTTCTCATATTGAGTGTGATCATCCCAATAGTAAGTTTGTGGCGAAATGATTGGATTTGGCAGAACTGGCTTGATTGGTCGTTCTCTGCAGGTATAGCTATCAAGTTCCTATGCTTGACCACTGGTACGAGGATGGCCCCTATTTTCGTAGGATGGATGAAGCTTGCATTGCTCCTCGGAACCGTGATGACTGCTGTAATTGTAAGTCTAGTTTTTGTGTTTATCATAACCCCCATAGGTTTAGTAAAACGACTATTTAAAAGTAATACGGACTATATCAAAACTATAGATTCTGATCTCCAAAGTTATTGGCTTGATACCCAGCCGAACGATAAACCCGAACGAATGGAAAAGATGTACTAATGTATATCTGGATTACCAAAGATCTATTCTATTGAATATGCGCTCTCTAGTAGATGTTTATCCCTACCGATTTGTTAAAGATGAAATCCAATTTTTGCTCCTACATAGAGCAAAAGGACAGCTTTATGAAGGTCAGTGGCGTATGATTGGTGGTAAGCTTGAAGAGAATGAAACGCACGTTCAAGCGGCGGATAGAGAATTTATCGAGGAGACGGGGCTTCAGGCTAAAATTAAATGGGTTGTTCCTACCATAAATGCCTTTTTTGACTATAAAACTGATCAGATCCAATACATTCCCGTTTTTGCTTTTGAATGTGATAAAGAAAAGATCTTTTTAAATCACGAGCATGATGATTTTATATGGTGTACAGTCTCAGAAGCTCAAGAAAAAGTTTCTTGGTATGAACAAAAACGTATTATCGGGGTAATTCATGAAATCCTGCGTACTTCTGGTATTTTGAAGGAGTGGATACTTTGAAAACGTTGATATTTGTAATCTTTCTTCTATTCTATTGCTCTACAGTTGTATGTGCACAGAAGTATCAGATTATTCCCGGACCAGATTTGTGGTATAATACTGTTGATGGTCTACGTTTTGGCATCAAAGTTCGCGGACAAATAGCAGGATCGTTCGGTGATGGACCACATCGTCTAGATGCAGGTCTTTGGGCTGGTTCGAAATGGCCAACTCAACCCATATCATATTATGCATCATTTACTGAATTAGTACCTGCATGGAGTTCCTTTGGAAGCCAGGCTACTTTAGAAGCTTTTAGTTCAGTACGTGAAGGCTTCTACAGACATGGATTGTCGTTTAATAAGAGATGGCAGAATGGATTTAATGAAAACGAATTTATTCAGTTTAAAATTAAGGCTGACATCAACAGACGATACAACCTTGATTATGTCGCTATACCCACCTTGTGGGAAACAAGCTCACTCTACATGATCGAACCACTTCTGGAAGTAACCAGGAATCATAACATGTTAGGTAGTTTATCTCACCGTATTACTGCTAGAGTAGCAGGTCAGGGGGCTTTTAACGATGATCTTTTTGCTCAATTTGAGGTTGAACAGCAAGGTTTGGTGCACCTTTCTCACACATTCAAGCTCCGACATCGTATTTTTTTTGCTACCAGTTCATCTAATGTACCTGTACAGTATCAGTATCGATTGTCAATGGGGAAAGCAATTGACGTTCTTAATATCGGTTTTAGCAGATCAAAAGGTACGCTCCCTATAGCCGGATTTGATCGGGGTTGGTTGCATGTGCCTGATGGTCCAAATGTACGAGGATACGGTCCATCCGAAATGAAAGTCGGTATCTCAGAACCTTTATCAATATATAGAAATTCAGCAGCAGTCAATCTTGAACTTGATGTCCCAAACCCAATCAGCTGGGTCATAGATCAAACTCCAGTACTTGGTGGTATCCTCAATAATAGGATGTACATATTCAATGACCTTGGGCAAGGATGGAATCCTCGAAAATCCCCTATACAATCTAATCTAGGTTTGGGTGTATCTTTTGGACTTAACCTTCCTGAAACACTTGGAAATAATAAGGTACTAACACTTCGGTATGATGTGCCATTTTGGCTTTCTCATCCTCCAGAAAATGAATCAAATGTTGCCTTTAGGTCGATATTTGGTTTATCCAACATTATAAGATGGTAAGGTTATGATTATTCTCGTAATCAATTGTGGCAGTTCTTCGGTTAAATACAAAGTGATTGATGACAACACATCTACTGTGTATTGCTCAGGAATTGTGGAGAGAATCGGAGCTGTAACATCTATTTTTCGTCATGACTCTACCTTCGGGACATCTGTCAAAGAAACGTTGGTAGTTGATGATCATAGTAAAGCTATGAAGGTTATTTTGGATTACATTAGTCAACACATTGGTTCATTTCTTCCCGAAAATACATCAATCGGTGCTGTGGGACACCGTGTTGTTCATGGTGGAGAATCTTTCAAAGAATCTGTCCTTATCAATGATGATGTAATTGATGCTATTGAGAGTGCCTTTGATTTAGCACCCCTGCATAATCCTCCGAATTTAAGGGGGATTAAAGCGGCCATGGAACACCTTCCTTCTATTCCGCATATCGCTGTGTTCGATACGGCATTTCACCATTCATTACCTCCAGAAGCCTATCTTTATGCCATTCCTAATCGATTATACAGACTATATAAAATTAGGAAGTACGGATTTCATGGTATTTCTCACTACTATGTCAGTAGAAAATTTCATGAACTATTTGATCCAGAATTCACAAAGAAAAAAATCATCACCATACACTTAGGAAATGGATCATCAGTTTGTGCTATTAAAGATGGTAAATCGGTTGATACTAGTATGGGTTTTACGCCATTATCTGGTTTAATTATGGGCACTCGTTCAGGGGATATTGATCCCTCAATACTGTTTTATTTGATTGAGAAAGAAGAATTATCAATTAGTAATCTACACGCTCTTTTAAATCAACATAGTGGTCTATTAGGAATTAGTGGGTACTCTTCTGATATGCGAGATCTCCTGGAAGAAGCGCAAAAGGGAGATGCAAGATGCCAACAAGCGATAGAGTCTTATTGTTATAGAATTAAGCAATATGTTGGCAGTTATATGGCGACTTTAAATGGAGCAGATGCAATTATCTTTACTGCCGGGATTGGTGAAAATTCAAGCATTATTAGAGAAAAGGCTCTTGCTGGACTTGAAACTCTTGGAATCTGTATAGATCCAAGCTCAAATAATCTTGAACATCATAATGAGGGAAGAAAAATTAGCTGTGATTCTTCAAAAATAGACGTTTACTCAATTCCAACGAATGAAGAATTAGTCATCGCTCAAGATGCATCCAAAATTGCCAAAGCACTTAAACAATCTCCTTGGGTTTAAATGCAAGGTCGCAATGCTTTCATAATATTTATAGTGGCGGGATTCTTGAGCGCATGCTCAGGTACAAAATGGATCATGGAACCTGAACCCGTTACAGATTATAAGACCCCTACAGTATTAAATGAATATATATATCCAATACTCATTAACACTCCTAATCCAAGACAACCAATACTTGAATTTGAGGTCGTAACCATTAATGAATCCGAGTACCCAAAACGACTTGAATCAAGGAGGCATGTTCAGCAATACGGATTGAGACCAGGGTTAATAACTCTAAGTATACTTAGCTCAGCAGCTCTTGTGTATGTAGCAAACTCTCCTAATGTTAGCTTTGATTCCGGTCTTGAGAATCAAAATCTTATTTTTAATGTTTCAGCAGGAGTATTAACTGCTGCTAGTTTTCTTGCAGTTAAGCCTATCGGGAAGCCACTTCCCACTGATGAAAAACGATTAATGTCTAATGTTGGCAGTGTTGTACTGCGAGATTCTACTGCATATCGCGAAGAAACAATACTCGGTGCTTATGTTACCGTCACATACCGAGATTCTGTTCTGGTTAATCGTGTGAGACGTGAATTTGTAAATGGGAAACTATTACTTGATATAAGCAGAGATCTTCCATTTGTTCCAGCAGCCGTAGTTGATCCAGGTGAATTTGTTGTTAAAATAGAGGTAGGAGGTACTGAGGGTGTTACTCGAGTCCCTATCAGTTCTGTGATGTCACAATTTGTACGTGTCACATCACAAAGCACCCCACTGAGAAGCTCGCCGAGGGAAGTTCCAAGTAATATTCTTTCTCATATTGTAACAGGTAGTCAATTATTATATCAGGAAACCTACGATGCTGACTGGATTCGGGTTCTTTATGGTGCAGCATCCACCTACATCAGGCGTTCAGATGTGCAGTTTATATGGCGACCCCTACAGACCAGTAATGAGTCACTAATTATTACAAGTAGAGATCTTGAATTTGGTAGTATTGACATAGAAAGAGATATACCTAAGTATCAGGATAATAACAACTTAAGCTCGTTTAGTTTAATCATAGGAAATTCAGATTACTTGACAGGTATACATCAAAGACCAATAAGCCTACCCAACAGTGATATTGTAAGTAGATATGCATCGTCAAGCTTTGGTAACCCGGATAATAACATCACCAAGTTACAAAATGCTGATAGAATTGAACTTGAAAATATCTTTTCATTTCAGGGGCGTCAGACCGGATTGAATAATCTGCTATCAGACTCATCTACGGTGTTTATCTACATCACAGGTAAAGGTTTTTATGATCAGCAATCAGAAGCTCTCTATTACCTGCCCTCAGATTCTAGACCCGATTTACCTACGATTACGGGAATCGATCTTACATCGATTTTTGATGCCATTGCAAGGGTACCCTTTCGGCAATGTATGGTTTTTATGGATATTGATTTTTCGGTCAATCTCGAAAATGATCAGATAACCAGTCAAAGAACTAATGCTGATCTGTACCAACAAGCTATTCGAAACTTTATCCTACGGCCCAATACAGCAGTCGTGTTTTCAAATGATATAACCCAACATTCTGGAGATTATAAATCCTTGGATGGAAGAGTTAATAATCGATATTCTATCGCATCCTATTTTTTCCTAAAAGCGATAAAAG
>CAZXGO010000033.1:11590-12900 GCA_964640035.1 uncultured Chitinophagales bacterium | reverse complement strand
ATCAAGTTTACCTCACGTCTGTTGCACAACAGACCTCAAACCCCCGTATTTTTCGGTGATCCATCCCTGCGATTCATTCGCTAATTTTAAATCATCTACACATTGATCTTTGTTTTACTCAGCGCGCTATGTTCAGTGTTTCTGGCGCATATGTTAAAACATGCTGGCCATAACAACCAGCGTGAAATGCATGTATACTTTATGAACTATCTCGTTGCAGGTAGTTTGGCAGTTCTTTTGAGTGAAAGCGAATTATCCGCTTTATTTACGAATGAGACACTCCCAATGCTCCTATTTGGAATAATGGTAGGTGTTCTCTACATAACTAACCTGATTATAATGGGTAGATCAATGATAGAGAACGGAATAGGTTTAACGGTATCAATCATGAGAATTTCATTGGTTTTACCTGTGATGTTCGCAGTTGTTTTTTTTGATGAAATCATATCAATTCAACGTGCTATTGGTCTTCTGGTAGCCTTTGGTGCATTAGGACTCCTTTTTCGCTCTGATGGTAGGGAAAGGAATCAAAAAGCTATTATTTATTTAATAGCTATTTTCTTCATTGCTGGTTTAGGGGATATATCTTTGAAATTTTTCGAATCCGTGCAGACACCAGTAATTGATGAATGGCTCTTTATGGGCATTATTTTCGGTACTTGTGGTATTATTAGTCTGGTTTACATTCTTCATTCACCCAAACGAATGCCAACTGGAAGTGAAAGTATGTCTGGACTCTTGATAGGAGTTCCAAATTTATTAGCTTCAGTATTTGTTTTAATTGCACTTGACCAACTTCCAGCGTCGGTCGCATTTCCAAGTGTAAACCTAATTGTAATTGTACTGGGCACTGTGTGGGGAGCCATATATTGGAAAGATGCGCTCACTAAACGAAATTACATTATCATAGGCTTGGCGGTAGTAGCTATTACATTACTTACCCTTGATGTATGAATAGTTTCATTTTAAAATTACATGAACGTGCATCACTAAAGTCTGCTCAGGTTGTACTACCCGAATCAACGGATTCTAGGATACTAAAAGCCGCTGAAATATTGCAAAAGAGAGGTATTTGTTCTATACATCTTGTTGGTTCCAAATCAACAATTCAGGAACTGTGTAAAAAACATTCCATTGACCTAGATAATAGAATACGGATTCATGATCCGGCTGAAGATAAGGAAGGCTACCTTAGCAAAATGATTGATCATCTCCTCGTTAGAAGAGGTAAAAAAGGTATGATCCCTGACAAGGCTGCTTCATTATGCAAAGAGTCGCTTTGGTACGCAGCCGGCCTTGTTGCGATAGGC
>CAZXGO010000033.1:9458-11580 GCA_964640035.1 uncultured Chitinophagales bacterium | reverse complement strand
TTAATGAGCTGGGAGAATGGTAGAGTACTAGCATATGCAGATTCTGCTGTAATCCCATGTCCAGATTCATATACACTCTCAGAGATAGCAATAAACACTGCTGAAATGTATACTAAAATGACTGGAGAGACCCCTAAAGTTGCCTTTTTGTCTTTCGCCACCATGGATAGTGCAGAGCATGAAAAAGTAGATCTTGTCCGGCAAGCTGTCCAACTTTTTCAAAAAAAACGCCCTGACCTCATTGGTGACGGACCGCTTCAGTTTGATGCAGCCTTTTTAGCAGATGTCGGACATAGAAAAGCCCCTAATTCGCCAGTTGCTGGTCATGCGAATGTCTTTATCTTTCCGAACCTTGATGCAGGTAATATAGCCTACAAGATCACTGAGCGTCTTGCTGGAGCGAAAGCTACCGGACCAATTATCACTGGATTTGATCGTCCTTTCAATGATCTTTCGCGTGGGGCATCCGTAGATGATATCGTTGACACTACCTGCATTGCTATTTTACTCAGATAAGAGATTAATTTTTTCGTTCGAAAACAGCATAATCCCAAGCTTTAAGCATGAGCTCTATTCCTTTAGAGCCATCTATTTGCTCGTCATTAAAAATATTCACGTAACGATATGGTAACGCAGAGGTTGCCAAATTGACCATTGAAGGTGCGTCCGAAAGATTGAGTACTACAATGACGGAATGACGTTCATTGGTTCGATGAAACGCATAGATTCGATCGTTTTCTTTATAGACTAGTCGTTCCATTGGTGCACCAGAAGTTCCATTCCATAGAGCCGTATTGCGCGACTTTAGAGTATTCAAGCGTTGGTACATATCAAAAAATGGACTATCAGCCCATATGATGGTATCCTTCTCAAAAAAAGCCAGTCGCTTATTGAAGCCAACTTCTTGTCCATTATAGATCAACGGGATCCCTTCCATAGTACTCGTGAGTACTGCAAAAGCGGCAGCACCATCTCCCATACGTTCAAATTCAGTACCATTCCATGAGTTTTCATCATGATTACTAGTGAAGTTCATCAAATAGCCTGATGGAAATGCTTTGCGTGTAACTGTAATCATACTATCAATACGATCAACAGAAGCCCCTTTGGCTACCTTGTTTAGCGTGTGATGCATTTCCCAAGCATAACCTGCGTGAAATGCGATAGTGTGCAGTTCAGGATTTTCAGCTTCTGCTAGCATAAAGACCGGTTTGATAGCGTCTAGTCGCTGTCTGGCTTCATTCCAGAAATCAACAGGAACCATATCGGCAACATCACATCGATACCCATCAATATTAAACTCTCGTACCCAATACTCCATAGCATCAATCATAGTTTCCCTCATCTGCCCATTCGTGTAATCCAGATCAATTACATCCGACCAATCGGCTACTGGTGGTACAAATGACCCTGTTGAATCTATTGTGTACCATTCCGGATTCGAAACCGTCCATGGATGATCCCAACTCGTGTGATTGGCTACCCAGTCAATAATAACCTTCATACCCAATTCATGAGCGGCATTTACAAAATTTCTAAAATCATCTTCAGTTCCAAATTCAGCATTGATCCCTTTGTAATCCTTTATAGAATAATAAGAACCTAAGGATCCCTTACGATTCAACTCTCCAATAGGGTGGATAGGCATCAGCCAAAGTACACCTACACCCAACTCCTTCAGTTCAGGAAGACGGCTTTGAGCAGCTGAAAACGTTCCTTCAGGGGTAAATTGTCGTGTGTTAAGCTCGTAGATGGTCGCATTCTGAATCCACTCAATGGAACTAGTTGCGGAATTAACCTGTAGCGATCTGTCTTTACACGCTACAAAAATAATTGACAGTAAGAGAGCATATAGTGAGATGTGTCTGATTTTCATATACAAAGCGTCTTAGTTTGTTTATGGTTTGATAGTGGATGAAATGCTGCGTTCACCAGCAATATTTTGCTCAAAAAGAGAAGCTATTATATCATTGTCATCGTGTTGACCCAAGAGAAACATCATTTTAGTTATACAAGCCTCAATGGTCATATCGCCTGCACTAATTGCACCTGCCTGTTTTAGAAGGCGTGCATTGGCATATTTGTTTAAGTCTATAGCGTCATAGGCTGCTTGTGAAGTAAT
>CAZXGO010000033.1:0-9448 GCA_964640035.1 uncultured Chitinophagales bacterium | reverse complement strand
ATAACCACAATTTTACCGCGATGCGTACTGGATGATACAAAAGGTATTAGATCGTACTGATATTTGACGGGAACATTTCCAGATCCAAAAGCCTCAATAATAAGGCAACGAGCATCCGATTCAATATAATGATCTATGTAGGATGGTTTCATACCTGGGAAGACCTTGATTATAGCTATTCTATCGTCCCATGTGCATTTGTAATCAAATTTGTTTTGTGTTTCCTGCTGAATTGTTGAGTAAATGATATTCAAGCCAATCTCAGCCAAAGATGGATAGTTAGGGGAACTAAATGCATCAAAATCTCCAATGCTCATTTTTGTAGATCGGTTTCCCCGTAAAAATTTATCATTGAAACATATTCCCACTTCATTAATTCCAGAACAGGCTAATTCTAAGGCATTGATCATGTTCCGCCTAGCATCACTTCGAACATTTTGCAATGGAATTTGACTTCCGGTCATAATGATAGGTTTATTAAAACCATTGAATACGAACGAAAGGAATGATGCTGTATAGGCCATAGTGTCTGTACCGTGTATAATCACAAATCCATCATAATGTTCATGATGTTGATATATGTGTTGTGCAATACGCTCCCAATGTGTTGGGTTTATGTCCGAACTATCTTGAACAAAAAGAGTGTGCACTACAAAGTTGGCTAATTTCTCCAATTCAGGCATTTGTTCTCGTAAATGTAAGCCCATACCGTTATTAGGGAAATCAACGATTTCTGTGATATCCTCCCTCATGGCTATCGTGCCACCGGTTTGAAGAATAAGGATGTTTTTCATGGTACTCATTTAGTGTCAAGCTACAAAACAAAGCATGGAAGGTAAAAGAAAAAACAAACTTGAAATCGCTTTTTAATCTAAAAATCAATTAATTGCTTGTGTGCTCTTTATCCTGGATAAAGTAATTGTGCTCTTTAAGGAATTTATAAAAAAAGGAAGGCCACCATGAATGTATATGTTCCATCCAACATTCGAAATGTGGTTTTGCTGGGGCACTCGGGCTCTGGCAAAACCACACTCGCAGAAACCATGTTATTCGAATCAGGGGTTATTTCTCGCCGAGGTAGTGTGCATGAGGGAAATACGATCTCTGATTACCACGATATTGAGAAAGAAAAACAAAAATCAGTGTATTCATCACTGATTACGCTCGATTGGAGAGGATATAAAATCAATTTAATCGACACACCAGGTACAATGGATTACTTTGGTGAAGTAATAGGTTCATTAAAAGTGGCGGCTACCGGAATTTTTGTACTAGATGCTCAAAACGGCGTAGAAGTTGGTACTGAGGCTCTTTGGAAATACACTGAATTATATAAAACACCATCCATATTGGTAGTTAATAAGGTGGATGAAGAAAAGTCTGATTTTTGGTCTGTAGTAGAACAAGCTAAAGAACGATTTGGTCGACAAGTAGTCGTGGTACAATATCCCTACAATGAAGGCAACCAATTCAATGCCATCATTGATGTGTTGAAAATGACTATGTACGAATTTCCCGAATCAGGGGGAAAACCTGACAAACTACCGATCCCAGATTCCCAAAAAGACCGGGCACAACTACTACATAACGAGCTCATTGAGGCAATAGCTGAAAACGACGAAATGCTAATGGATTTGTATTTCGAAAAAGGGGAATTGGATGAAGATGAAATGAGGGAAGGTCTTCGAAAATCGATGGTTAACCATGATATCTTTCCTCTATTTTGTATGTCGGCTGAAAAAAATATGGGAAGTGGACGATTAATGGGTTTTATAGATAATGTCGCGCCATCGCCACTTGATATGGGAAGTGTACCCTTAGTAAATGGTGACTCTTATACTATTAATCCTAAAGACAAGCCTGCTCTATTTATCTTTAAGACACATTCAGAACCTCACCTGGGTGATCTATCCTACTTTAAAGTCTACGCTGGCACTATACAGGCAGGGTTGGATCTGGTAAATGCTACCACGAGTAATTCGGTTCGTCTGGGTACTTTGTTTACATGCCAGGGTAACAAAAGAACTGAAATTTCTAGCCTTACAGCAGGGGATATAGGCGCTGTGGTAAAACTCAAAGATTGTGGTGTAAATGATACCCTTCATGACAAAGCAGGGGCTGTGGAGTTTGCGAAAATTGAGTTTCCCGAACCTATTATTCGTACTGCTATACGATCTGCCAAAGAAGGAGAAGATGATAAACTTGCCTCCGCTTTACATCAATTAGTGCGCGAAGACCCGTCACTTCATGTAGACCATAATCAGGAACTTCATCAAATGATTTTAAGTGGACAAGGGGAGGAGCATCTTGCACAAGTTATTTACACACTCCAAAACAGATATAAAATTGCCACAGAACTTGATGAACCCAAAATCCCTTATCGGGAAACCATCACAAAAACAGTTCGCAGCACCTATAAGCACAAGAAGCAATCTGGAGGAGCAGGTCAATTTGCTGATGTACATTTTCTAATTGAACCATGGTATGTGGGAATACCTGATCCCAAAGATCTGAATGTTCGAGATCGCCAGGAAATAGATCTATCATGGGGAGGAAAATTGGTCTTCTTAAATTGTATTGTTGGCGGTGTGATCGATACCCGTTTCATGCCGGCTATTTTAAAAGGCATTATGGAAAAAATGGAATATGGCCCATTAACTGGAAGTCGTGCACGAGATGTGCGGGTTAGTGTGTATGATGGGTCGATGCATAGTGTGGATTCAAATGATGCTGCTTTTAAAACGGCATCCCTGATGGCTTTCAGAAAAGGGTTCATCGAGGCAGCACCCCAACTTATGGAACCTGTGTACGATATATCCGTACGTATACCATCAGAATATATGGGTGATATCATGGGGGATCTTGCTACTCGAAGAGCGCAAATTCAAGGAATGGATGCAGAAGGAAACATGCAAGTCGTAAGAGCGAAAGTTCCATTAGCTGAACTTTACAAATATTCTACATCCTTGAAATCAATGACACAAGGAAGAGCCTCACATTCTAGAGCATTCTCTCATTATGCACCTGTGCCATCCCATGTTCAGGATAAAATTGTAAAAGAGAATATGCAAGAAGAGGTTATTGCTTAGTATCGTCTAAATAAAGTAGATACATTTTCGGTAAGGTAATTAATTGCTGATCTAAATCTGGACGTAATAGCCGGGGCTCGGGTCGAATCAAAGGTCGATTTGGCCTGAGCTCTGGTGTATATAAAAATCCATCTAGTCGCATATTCGAAATCTGATCAGACTCTTCGAAAAATTCTCCGTCTGGAGTCTCAAATCCAATAATTTCAATAATTTCGTTGTTTTCAAATGTTAAGGAAAGTGATTGAACTTGTACTCGTATAGCTCCATCTGCTTTATTGTCTTCATTTAACGGAAAGTAAAGAAGCTGTGTTTTTCTAGGAATATGAATAGATCGAATTCCTGTTGAATCAAAATACATTTGCATTAATTCGCCTTTGAGTTGATGCAAACGAGTATGTACACTGTCTTGAAGAACAATAAATGGGGTATCAGTGGCTTTTATGGAATCTAACGTAGCATTACTAAGATAAAGTTTGATATTTCCTCCAGAAAGTTGGATTCGATCTTTCCAAATCATAGCTAATCCATGTAATTCAGCTTTATTCAACACCTCCTCAAATAATACACTGTCAGCACGTGCCGCATATTCTTTACTCCATAACGAAGCCTGCCCATTAGCACGAACACGATACGAATCATTTCCATCCCTAAAATATTCAATTACTTGAGCGAAGTAAAAAGATGAATCAGATTCTTCCCCGGTAACTTTTTCAATTATAGCATCACCAATGATTCTCTTATAACCAGTACTGTCTCCATAAATAGTCGATCCCCTAAATCGAATTGAATCTGGCTCATTTAGACCAAAAATGGTTCCGTTTATCCAGAATTCGCCGCTGTTACGATTATAGCGTAAGGTATCTCCCTCAAGATAGGAACTTGAGTCTGCCAATTGGATATTTCCAGTGAAAACAGCACTATCCCTTTTGCTATAGAATATTCCTGAATCTGCAATCAATATGCTGCGAGTATCATTTAATTGAATCTTTTCAGGAAATTCAGCAATCTCAGTGTTAAAATTGTATCTGGCATATTTACTTTGTAAGGTTACGCTATCCTGAGAAATAATAACTTGCCCAATCAATTCAGCTTGATCATCCTGTGCTGTATAACGTAATTCATTTGCCCAGATAATGTCTTTTTCCCCTGTGATCTGTAGATTTCCCCATGCTTCAAACCGATCAATATCTGGGAATACATATGCGCTGTCTGATAGGAACACCCTTTCACGATCACGAAGTTTCACGTTTCCGTAAAGTTTATTAACTCGTTGACCATCAATTATTAAGCCTCGAAGACTATCCGTTCTTTCAATTGAAATTCTATCTTGAGACTGTGCTACAACAACAGTGTTGCTGAGAATAAATAGAATTAGAACACTATATAGATTCTTTGATATGTATGTCGGCATGAACAAAGATAAAGCTTAGCGCAAAACAGTCCTGCATCTAATACTTAAAAAAATCAGAATAAATCATTGAAGCAAAACTATAGACACTAATTATATAATTGTTGGATTACAATTAGAATGAATGTAACTTAAAGTGCCTTGGTTGTCTGATTCGATAGAGTTTACGTTTCCGTAGTTCATTCGGCAGTTCAATTCGGCAATACATACCGCACAGATAAACCGCTCATGGGAGCAAGTACAAGAACGTTATACGTATTGTCAAGCCAGCCGGTCGGAAACCTGTGTTAATCTACACTCACATGATACATACATGAAACTCTACGTTGGAAATCTCTCGTACCAAACTACAAACGAGGAACTCGAATCATTTTTCTCACAAGCTGGTGAAGTTGCTTCAGCTATGGTAATTTTAGACCGTCAAACTGGCCGTTCACGCGGCTTCGGTTTTGTTGAAATGGCTAATAATGAAGACGGTCAATCTGCGATTGAACAATTCCATGGAGCCGATTTCAAAGGTCGCGCTTTAACTGTCAACGAAGCTCAACCACGCGAAGACCGTGGTGGTTTCGGTGGTCCTCGTCGTAATAACGGTCCACGCGGTGGCGGTTATGGCGATCGTGATCGCAACCGTGGTGGTTGGTAATTGATCATTATCAAAAATCTGGCCCGGATGAGTTTCATCCGGGCTTTTTTTTTATTTTTTACCGAACAAATCATCACATACGTTACACCCTAAAATGAAACCTAATCGTTTTAAAACAGTAGTTATCGTTCTTGTAAGTTTGTTTTTTATTCTAGCTCTTCTATCCTCATTGGGTATTTTTGATAGTAAATCCTATACAGCGGTACCTCACGGAAACCACTCGCACTATGTCCCCAAAGATCGTGACCCTTCAGTACCTATCCATAATTTTCCTCAACAGCCACCTCCACCTGGGAAAAAAATATCACCCACTGGTGAAATCATTCCAGAATAGCACATCTTATATCAGAGGCACATTTTTAAGGTGGATTACATAGTTCCTAACCAAAGGTTTTGTTAACGCTAGCATGTTTTTTGAATCTGTTACTGTCGAGAACTCAACTGCCTGCATACTAGAATCATCTAAGATCCAAATGTGATCATGCTCGTTTATATATGTTTCTGTACTTACTGAGCCGAATGTAAGATATAAATCCACCGTAGCATCATCGTTTGGTAATCCCGAATCTAATAATGCTCGTTTAGTGTTTCTAATCAATTTATCCTTTTGTATTTGAGTTAGTTTATGGTCTAGAAAAGTACATCTGAGAAGATTTCTGTGAAGGTATCTTAAACATAAATCTCGCAAGACCGGGTCCTTATGAGTGGTCCAACTCTTTATGCACATCAGTACATCATTGTCATCGAGTTGAACGTAATGAGAGATGATCTCTTTGCTTAATCCTTGTTTAGCAGATGGATTATTTCGTAAAAACCATTCAAGAGGGATGGAAGGTATGCTTAATGTTGAATATTGTTGAAGAGTTGCTCTGACACGATCAAAGATGGATCTTAATAGCTTATCGGCACTTAAAACAGTCTTATGTAAATAAACCTGTAGATACATCAATCTTCTTGATATTATATAATTTTCTATAGCATAAAGACCCTTTTTTTCAATGACAATCGTGCCTTTATGTACTCTCATCGTTCGCAAGATTCGATCAATTCCAATGGATCCTTCATAGACTCCGGTATAAGTGGAATCACGTTTGAGGTAATCCAGTCGATCAATGTCGAGTTGTGATGAGACAAGCTGATGTAAGAATTTTTTGTGATAGAGATTATTGAATATCTCTAGTGCCAGATCTAATGCCCCATCGTACTCCTCATTAAGTACATCCATAAGGGCGTAGGTCATCTGCTCGTGATGAAAATCCTTAATGAGCGTGTTTTCAAGGGTATGAGAGAAGGGGCCATGACCAATATCATGAAGTAATATGCAGATACAGGCAGCTTCTACCTCTTTAAAGGTGATGGTTGTTCCTTTTTCTCTTAGAATAACAAGTGCCCGTTGCATCAAACCTAATGCACCAAGTGCATGAGAAAATCGTGAATGTTCAGCGCCAGGAAAAACCAAATATCCAGAACCTAACTGTCGTATACGACGCAAGCGTTGTACGTACGGATGATCCATCAGACGTAATACAGTACCTTTTGGGACAGATATAAAGCCATGAATGGGATCCGTTAGGGTTTTATATTTTGTGCTTCGATCCATAATCTGGTGTATCTTCAATGATTACATCAATGATAGGATGTTTTACGTAGTTTTCAGTCACATTTCTTACGTCATTTAAAATCTATGTCATCTACACTCAATAACAAGGCTTTTTTAGAGGAAATACTAAAAACCCCTAGTCCAACTGGTTTCGAAATCCCTGGTCAAAAAGTGTGGATGCGCTATGTGAACGCATGTTCTGATCGCGTACTTACCGACGCATATGGAAGTGCAGCCGCTTTTATTGATGTCTCTGATGTTGCAAAAACAGTGATGATTGAAGCTCATGCTGACGAAATAGGCATGCTCGTTCAATATATCGATGAAAATGGTTTTTTATTCATCAGTAGGATTGGTGGGAGTGATCCGTCGATAGCAAGAGCACGGAGAATTCATATCCATAACAAGAAAGGTATTGTCGAGGGAATTATTGGAAATACAGCTATTCATCTTCAATCAAAGGATACGAATGCTAAATTACCCCATTGGAGAGATCTTTTTGTCGATATTGGCGCATCGACCAGAGAAGAAGCTTTAAGCATGGTGCAGATCGGCGATCCTATTACCTATGTAGATCAGGTAGAGTGGTTGAATGATGAACTAGTATCTGCAAGGGCACTTGATAACCGAATTGGTGGTTTCATCATTGCAAGTGTGATGGAAAACCTCTATAAAAAACGAAAAAAACTAAAGGTCAACGTTGTTGCTCTTAATGCCGTACAGGAAGAAATAGGAGGGTTTGGAGCCAGAATGATGACACATAGAATACGCCCTGATGTAGCCATAATTACAGATGTGACTCATGCTACGGATACTCCAGGTATCAATCAAAAGGAACATGGTGCCATAAAATTAGGATCCGGTCCAAGTCTTACACGTGGTGTCGCATCACATCCATCACTCACTGAATATATAATGGAAATTTCAGAGGCTTCTAAAATTGACCTACAACTAGAAGCAGCAGGAGTGAGAACTGGTACGGATACGGATAGTATTTATCACATTAGAGATGGCATCCCTTCAGTTCTCATTTCATTACCACTCAGATATATGCATTCACCCGTTGAAATGGCTCATATTGATGATATCGATAAAACAATTGACATCATAACTAATGCTGTTATTAAGATGGATGGCAAACGGTCGTTTTATGCCATGGAAGGGGCTTCCTAATCCATCGAACGAGGGTTACTGCTTGAAATACGCAGATATTCTCGATACTCCTCTGGACTAACATCCATAGCGAGATATTGAAGTGGATCCACTGTTTTACCATTTACATAGATCTCATAGTGAAGGTGTGGGCCTGCTGAAAGACCAGTACTACCAGCGTACCCGATGATATCCCCACGTTTAACTTTTTTACCTACTCGTGCACTAGGTTCAAATCGAGATAAATGTGCATAGGCCGACTCAATATTATCTCCATGATTGATTCGAATAAAATTTCCAAAACCTCCTTGCCATCCTGCAAAAGTGATGGTTCCATTACCCGTTGCATACACTGGATCACCTTTGTCAGCCTTAAAATCAACACCTTCGTGCATTCGAAGCATTTTATATATCGGATGATTTCTCATTCCAAACCCACTTATTAGCATACCTTCTGTGGGCTTAATTACAGGTAAAGAAGCAAGGCGATCTTCCTGAGCTTCGTATTCCACTATTATCTCCTCAAAACTTCTTTCCTGAACTTTTAAACGATTTTCTAAACCTTCCAGATTTTGATTTATTGATCGTAGCACACTAGAAGCTGACTCACTGAAAACGTCAAATCCAGAAAAAATATCAGCTCCTCCAACTCCTGCCTGTCGCTCCTCGTCAGAAATAGGATCTAAACCAAGAATGGAACGATATAGATTCCGATCGTAGGTTGAAAGTTGAGCAACGCGTTCCTGGATGTTAAATATCTTTTCGTCGCTTTTCCTAAGCTGACGAATTAATTCAGCATTTTCAGCTTTTAAAGCAAGCTCGGAAGGACTCCCGGCAAAAGTGCTTAATACAGCAACACTTACTGATGCCAAAACCACCCCACATAGTATCCAAATTCCCAAATAGTGTACTGCGCGATCCCGTTTTGGATAATCAGCTTTTACAAAACCACAGGTTTTTTTGTCGTAAAAAAATAAATTTTCAGAACTCATCTAAAAATTAAATACAATAGGGTATTTGCAGTAGTAGTTAACTAAAATACGAATCAGACTACACTCATCAAAAGAACATAGACATTAAAAGTAAATAAATATAAATCTATGTTGATTGTATAATCATTCTGTAGAATTATACTAGTTGTTTATTCAAAATCACCTTCGAAATACTCCACAGCTCTTTTAGGAGTCTCGAATCGACTTGATTTCTCTTTAATGCGTTGGTTTAACTTTGCTTGAAAAGCTTTCGCTGCATCATAACCATAATGTGTACTCAAATGGTTCATGGCGATAACTTCTGCGATCACAGTTATGTTTTTACCTGGAGTAATCGGAAGCTGCACTTTAGGAATATCAATATTCAAAATGGATGTACTTTGCTTATCTAAACCGACGCGATCAATTACATGCGATTCATTCCATAAACTTAATTCTACAACTACCTCAAGACGTTTTTGATACCTTATGGATCGTATGCCAAACATGGATAAAATATCTATAATACCGAGTCCACGTATCTCCATAAAATGCTTTGTTAATTCCGTAGCGCTTGCTAGC
>CAZXGO010000032.1:0-21355 GCA_964640035.1 uncultured Chitinophagales bacterium | reverse complement strand
CGGGGTGCTCAGTGTTCGTGCTAAAGATAAAGGCACAGGCAAAGAGCAAAAGATCCGCATCGAAGCCAGCTCCGGTCTTTCGGATGCCGAAATCGAAAAAATGCGTCAGGCCGCTCAGGAGCATGCCGACGAAGATCGCAAACTGCGCGAGAAAGTCGACAAGCTCAACCAAGCCGACGGACTCATTTTCTCCACGAAGAAGCAGCTTGAAGAGTATGCTGATAAGTTGAACGACGCTGATAAATCCAGCATCGGAGATGCCTTGGCTAAACTCGAAGAACTCCACAAAACCGAAAATGTGGATGAAATCGACGCCGCGATGGAAACCCTCAACAAAGCCTGGGCCGAAGCCTCAACTCGCATGTATGAAAGTGCATCTGCCGCAGGCGAAGCCACACCGGGCGCCGAAGATTCAGGCGACAGCGGACGCAGCGACGACCCCATCGACGCCGACTTTGAGGTGGTAGACGACAAGAAGTAAATAAAGGGCGCCCCTTGTGGGCGCCCTTTATTTCAATCTCATTTCCAACAGGTTCTTAATATCTCTCAAAAGTTGAATGGCTTCGTCCGAATGGATCGCACTCGAAAAAGATGATGGGCGATCTAATATCTTTAGCGCATTTCGCTGTTCAAGTACCTGGTTTTTGAATTGCTCGGAATCTTCAATACCTACCAATTGCATATCGTAGTATCCAGAAGGAGTACTGTTCCCTGCCGTTTCAATTTTGATGATCCGAAGCCCGAAGAAATTTAAAATGGGATTTTCGATGAAGGTCAAATCCTGAATATTCTCAAGAGGGATCGTCTTCTCAACCTTAAATAATACTCCCTTTCTAAACTGTAGATGCTGCTCGTTGAGGATGCAGCGTAAGTGTTCGAAATATCGGCGGCTGTAATATTGTCCTAAGCCTAACATCCAGAATGGGAGTAGTGGAATCCCTATTACTGTGATCAGGAGAAATCCTGCACCGATCACCCAAATGTAATCTTTGATGCGGGGATTAAAACGAGCTTCTATGTTCAATTTTCCTCCATTTTGCTTAAAATTTCAAATTCCCTTCTTCAGGGAGGAATCTAACACTTTGTTTGATTACTTTTGGCTCAATCAGGTATCGCTTTTTTTATTAGTTAAATATATCCCGGGAATTATTCAATTTTTGGAAGAGAGGCTAACATGACATATGATGCATTTTTTGAAGAGCTCAGAGCACGTGAATATGCAAATCTGGACCGCCAGTCTCAGGTCTACCTCGACTATACGGGAGGAAATTTGTGCCCCTCATCGATCATGCGCCGGCATCATCAGCTCCTGGAAGAAACCATCCTCGGCAATCCTCATTCTACCAATCCCACTTCTCAGGCTGCAACCCGCCTTGTAGAACAGACACGTAAGGATATTCTCGACTTTTTCAATGCCGGTGACGACTATATCTGTGTATTTACCTCCAATGCCTCTGGAGCCCTCAAAATAGTAGGTGAAAGCTACCCATTTTCGTCCGGGAGTCATTTTGTTCTAACCAGTGATAATCACAACTCTGTAAACGGCATCCGCGAGTATTGTAATGCCAAAAATGGAAGTACCCATTATGTGTCTCTGCATTACGATGATTTAATGATGGATGAGCAACACCTTTTGAAACTCCTCGATGAAGCACCTGCTGGAGAAAATCACTTGTTCGCTTTTCCTGCTCAGTCTAATGTGAGTGGTATCAAACATGATCAGAAGTGGATTAGCTATGCCCAGGATCGTGGATTTAATGTGCTGCTGGATGCAGCTGCTTATGTGCCAACTTCACAACTCGATTTATCTGCCATAAAGCCCGATTTTGTATCGGTATCCTTCTATAAAATCTTTGGATATTCAACTGGTATTGGATGTCTCCTCATTCGTAATAAAGTATATCCAAAACTGGTGAAGCCCTGGTTCGCAGGGGGTACCGTAACCCTGGTTTCGGTCGTGGCTCAGGAGAAGTTCCTGGCTCCCGGAAATGAACGTTTCGAGGATGGAACACTTAACTATAACATGATACCAAGTGTCAGCTTTGGTCTCGATTATATCCGCTCCATTGGCTATGAGCGCATCGGAAAGCGCATTGCCTCTCTAATCACGTATTTGTACGATGAATTGTCCCAACTCAAATACGACAATGGTGCACCCATGGTCAAGATCTTCGGAACCAGTGATTTTTCCCGTCGGGGTGGTACCATTATCCTGAATTACCTGGATGAAGAAGGCAAGGTCTTGCCCTTCCAACATTTCGAGGAGTATGCCAATCAGCACAATATCTCGATACGCTCAGGCTGTTTCTGTAACCCAGGTATCGACGAAATTAATAATTGTATCACCAACGAAGAAATGACCCGCTATTTCTCGACGCATGAAAACGGCGACTATTACGATATGGTAGCCACCTTGGGTAAAATGAGAGGTGCGATCCGCGTGAGCGTCGGTCTGGCCACCAATAAGCAGGATTTAGACACCTTTATTGAATTCGCGAAAGTGTATGCCATTTAGGGGCGACCCTTGTGGTCGCCCGTAAATGGTCGCCCGTAAATGGGTGGGGATAATCTCCATCTTTAGAATAAACTTTTTCCTTGGAATTATACGGGCGACCACAAGGGTCGCCCGTACGGATTAAGGGATAAATAATTATCCTTTTCTCCAATTCTTAGGATTATCTTTAATGTATCGAGTGATGCGATCATATGCGTTTTGATTTCTTATTTCAGATTCCCAGTAGTTGCGATGCCATAGTCGTTTATAAAAAGGTTTCCACCCTAATTCTTTTACCGATCGTATATACTCGACTGTGACAATTGACTTGAACGCACCAATAATGTCACCCAGAGAGATTAGGTGTGAATTATCTATAGATTCATTTTGATGAACCACTCTATCGTTCTTTATTTCAATTATTGCATGAAAATGATCAGGCATTATGACATACTCGTGTAAGAGTATATTTTGAAAACGATTTTGCATTGATAACCAAACCTCGCTTACCAGCTAACCAGTGTCACTCAAATTCATTTTATTATCAACTATTTTACCCAATAATTGTGCTCTGCCTTGAATACAAATAGTCACAAAATACAGTCCTGGCTTTGAGTAATTATGTCCTTTTCTTCGAATTGATTTTCGATTTCGCCTATTTTGAAATGCACTCATAAGTCCCATTCTTATGTTATTGTTTTATTCAAGCTGTTAACTCTTTAAGAAACAGTATGCCTAACCTGTCGAATGGGATTACAGTCAGCATGGGCATAACATATAATATTGTTTTAAATAAATCACGATTGTAAATCAATTTTGCACTTTTTTTCAAGCTTTATGCATAGCCAAGGAAAACCCAAACAACATGTGTTGCCTTATCTCCAGAAGTATTCAAACATAAGTAGATACTCAAAATCGGAACGAATGATTGTAGTATTCCAATTTAGTATGCTATCAGATATCACCGACTTATTATGAATACTATTTTCCTAAGCCTTACTTTTTTTCTGGTTGGAATAATTACCGTTATTCAGGCATATCCTGTTCCTGGAACAAAAAGTGATGGGTCAGAAACCACCATCATCGATTTCAGCAAATCGGTATCCTCTTCATGGCAGATTGTGAACGACAATGTGATGGGAGGCGTCTCCAGGAGTTCATTTAGGCCTCATAAGGATGGCTACGCAGTTTTCAGTGGCACACTTTCCCTAAAAAATAATGGGGGATTCGCTTCAGTAAGGGCTCAATCTCGGCAAGCTGCGGATCTCTCGGCTTTCGACGGTTTGGCGATACAAGCGATGGGAGATGGAAAAGTCTATTGTATCAGGCTTCGAACTATCCAAAATGGACGTGGTACCTGGTACACCTATGAAGCACGGTTTCAAACTACAGCAGGTGAGTGGGGTACGTATTTGGTCCCCTATACAGCGTTCAAACCTGAGTTTAGAGGTTCGCGACTTCGTGGAGTACCTAATCTGAATCCCGATGCGATCATTGAAATCGGTTTCATGATTCAGGACAAACAAGAAGGGGACTTCCGCCTTGCTATCAAGGAACTCAACGGATTCAAAAACTAGCACCCACCCTCAACTCCTCAACTCTTCAACCCCTCAACTCCTCAACTCTTCAACTCTTCAACTCCTCAACTCTTCAACCTTCAATCCTAAACTCATACCTGTGCTTAGGATTTGGCTCCATATTACCGACGACATACGTTTCTACAACAACCTTACCACTCTCGGTAATACTCATTAATCGAATCATTGGAGTGTGATTGGTCTCATCCGGAATTTTTGTGCGCTCTAATGCCGGAATATGTAGATAGTGAACATTGCCGATGCGTTTGGAATGATTGACCCGATCCATGTCCATATGCAGATCCCCCGAAACAACAGCAAGCAGATTTGTTTGGGAAATCACCTGCTCTTTGAAAAAAGTATTACTGATTCCCTTGTCCGGATTTTCCTCATACACCCCTTGTTGAGCTCCGTGAACCACCAGGAAAACCGGCTTGGGCGATAATCGTTGCAATTGTTCCAGTACCCAACGTACTCCATCATCGGTAAATTCACGACTCGAATCTGGAGAGGCGAGTACAAAGGCAAATTGCTCATACTCCAACACATATCGAGTGGTATCCAGATCAGGATTCCATTGACGGGCATAAAATAAATATCGCTCTACACTGCTGTTGTGTTCTTCATTCCCCATTATGGGGTAAAAGGGGAGCCGTAGTTTTTGAATGATGGGGGTCGCTGCCTCATACTGAATTTCAGTACCCTTGTGTGCAATATCACCCACACCAATCACGAAATCCATTTGTTGATATTCTGTAAATGCATTAATCTGCTCTACGGCCGCATTCATATTTGGGAATTCAGCCAGTGGCTTGGGCTCGGCATCTCCTAAAAACGCAACTCTGAAGATTATTGGATCATTTACTTCTGCGGTTATCTCAGGTTTAGCTTGGCATCCAACGATTAGAAGTAAAACAATACCGAGGAGTGATGTAATCCTGATCATAAGAGAGTTATTGGTTTTTGAAAAGCTATTCCAGAAGGTAAGAATCAAATATTACCAAAACGTTATCAAGCAGAACAGATGGCTCATTTCGATAATGCGAAGCTCAACTCTTGACATAGGTCTCCAAAACCCGCACCTTCAACTCTTCAATCTTCAATCTTCAACTCCTCTCTCTTGCTTCTCGCCATCGAATCATCATGTGACGAAACGGCAGCTGCCGTCTTCAACGGAGAACGAATGCTATCAAATATTGTGGCTACTCAAGCTATTCATGCCAAATTTGGAGGCGTCGTTCCTGAATTAGCTTCACGGGCTCATGATGTGGCTATTTGGCCTACGGTGGCTCAGGCCCTTGAGGAAGCGCAGGTATCGATGGATGCCATCAAGGCCATAGCTGTGACCCAGGGTCCTGGACTAGTGGGCGCCCTCCTCGTCGGAGCCGGCTTCGCCAAAGGCCTCGCCCTCGCCCATCGGATACCCCTGATAGGCGTCAACCACCTCGAGGCGCATACCTATGCCGCCTTCATCGAACATACACCCTCTTTGTGGTCTCCGGCGGACACACCCGCCTGGAGCTCGCTCGCGACTGGTTCGATCACGAACTCCTCGGTCAAACCCGCGATGACGCCGCCGGCGAGGCCTTCGATAAGATCGGAAAGATGCTCGGACTCGACTATCCCGCAGGGCGAGTCATGGACACGCTGGCACGCACCGGGAATCCCCGCTATCACCGCTTCCCTATGGCGCTACTTGATCAATCCTTTGAATTTAGTTTCTCCGGCTTGAAAACAAGCACTCTCTATCATCTTCAGGATCTCGAAAAAAGGGATATTCCACTCGATGGACAACTACTTTCCGATATCTGCGCCTCAGTTTCCGAATCCATCACCGAAGTACTTCGTATCAAAACACAGGCTGCCCTTGAATACACCGGTGCCAAAAGTCTCGTCGTAGCTGGTGGGGTTTCAGCCAACAGCATGCTTCGTTCAAAGATGGCAACACTCTGTAATGAACTCGGGGTTCAACTGTGCATACCATCCCCATCCTATTGCACCGATAATGCGGCCATGATTGCGATCACCGGTTGGCATCGTCTACGCCTGGGCCACCAAAATACCCTCGACATGCAGGTCTATGCCTCCATGAGCGAAGCTCCATAGGTGAAAGTCCGGGCCATTTTACCTATCTTCAGGCCATGGAAACCTATATCGAGCGCCTCCGCGCCTCCGTCCACGATACAAATTCAGTGCTATGTGTCGGCCTGGATCCTGATCCAGCCAAACTTCCTAAAGAGATGCGTCGCCCGGGAGAGAGCATGGCCTCACTCGTTGAGCGATTTTGTATCGAAGTGGTGCGTGCCACCAGCGATCTAGCCTCATCCTATAAACCCAACCTGGCCTTTTTTGAGTCCCTGGGTCGTGATGGACTCCAGGTCTTTGGTTCTGTATGCGACGCCATCCCAGACGATCGCATCATCATTGCCGATGCCAAAAGGGGCGATATAGGAAATACCGCCGACCACTACGCTGAGGCATTCCTTGAGATTTTCGCCTGCGATGCGATCACCGTATCACCTCTTATGGGGATCGAAACCCTGAATGGTTTTACTACCAGAGCTGAGAAGGCGGTCTATGTGCTTACTTTGACATCGAATCCTGGAGCTTCAGATTTCCTTGAACAACCTATGGCGGCTTATCCGAGTCTTGGTGAGTATATCGCCCATCGGCTAGCAGATTTTGACCTGGAACGCCCATCACATGTAGGTATGGTCCTGGGAGCGACTCGTGCCGATAAGCTTGCACCTATTTTGAACGCTCATCCCAATGCCTCTCTTCTATTGCCGGGGGTCGGGGCTCAGGGTGGCGATGTCGACACACTGATTCAGGCTCTACAAGCTCATCAAGGCATCCCGGTTATTCCAATAAGCCGGGGAATATTGTTTGGTGAAGAGCAAGGTCCTGATGGGATACGATCACGTGCCGTTGCCTACCAGCAGCTACTCTATACATTGAGCCAGGCCTATGTCTGAGACAGTATCTACCGTACCGATCGTAGAGATCTACACCGACGGAGCCTGCAGTGGTAACCCCGGACCCGGTGGATGGGCTGCTTTACTACAGTTTAATGGTACCTCGAAAGAGATTTCGGGAGCTGAAGCTAATACGACCAACAATCGTATGGAGATGATGGCCGTGATTCAGGCTTTACAAGCACTAAAGCGTCCTTGTCATGTTCGTGTACACAGCGATAGCGCCCTTATCATCAACACCATGACGCTAGGTTGGATCGAAAACTGGCAGGCAAAAGGTTGGCGTAAAGCTGACAAAAAACCCGTCGAAAATCAGGACTTATGGGAAGCCATGCTCCAAGCTATGAATCCTCATTCTGTGGAGTGGATAAAAGTAAAAGGTCATGCTGACGATGAGCGCAATAACCGGGTCGATGCCTTAGCGGTTGCTGCTATTAAAACCTTGTCTACATCATCATGATCGCGAATTGGTTTGAACATTGGTTTGACAGTCCCCTGTATGAGGCACTATATGCTCATCGTGATCAGGATGATGCACATTTATTAGCCGAACTGATTGCAGGTTATGCACCTTATCAACACTACCCCCTATTACTGGATGTGGCTTGTGGACGCGGTCGTCATAGTCTAAATTTTGCACAGCGTGGATATCAGGTCACCGGTTTAGATCTAGCTCCATCAGCCATCCAAAAAGCCAAAAATATGGCTGAATCCTTAGGTCTTGAGGTCGATTTTCGGGTTGGTGATATGCGGGTAGCCCTCGATACACGTTTTGATCTCATTGTGAATTTATTCACTTCTTTTGGCTACTTTCCCACCGATTCAGAGAATGAGTTGCCTCTTAAAGCAATGGCCGAAATGCTGAAAAGCGACGGTCAATTGTGGATTGATTTCCTCAATCCTGTGTATGTTCGTTCTACTTTGGTATCCGAAGACCGTGGTAATATCCCAGGTTGGGAATATCTTATAAAGCGATGGATTGATGATCAGGCGGTTCATAAGGAAATCCACCTGGTGCAGCCTGATTCAGGTGATGAGCAGATCTTTCGAGAATATGTACGTTTACTTGATATCCACTGGTTCGAATCCGCAGCAAATAGAGTAGGGCTTAGCCTTAAAGAGGTCTTTGGTAATTATCAGGGTCAGCCCTATCTACCAGAATCGTCCCCAAGGATGATCATGTGCTTTGAATATTCAGCTAACAAACAGAAATGATGACTAGCTTTTGATTTAATCCTATGAAACACTCAAAACCCGAAATTTCACCGGATATCCCCTTAGATTTTCTGGAGCTTCTGGAACAGTCAGAACCTACCTTATCTGATACTTTGGGAATGGAGCTATTGAAGATGTACCCGGATGAGGTTGTCGGCTCTATGCCCGTTGATGTGCGCACGCGTCAGCCGATAGGATTACTTCATGGCGGTGCATCTGTTGCGCTCGCAGAGACCCTATGCAGTATCGGTGCCTGGCTACATTTGGACGCCAAGACGCAAACCGCTGTTGGACTTGAGATCAATGCGAATCATATTCGTGCAGTGCGTAGTGGGATGGTGATTGGCCGTGCCAAGCCTGTCCATATTGGTGGTCAAGTACAGGTTTGGGAATGTCGTATCGAAACCGAAACGGGAAAGCTGGTATGTACATCCAGATGCACCTTAATGGTGATCAAACGATGAAGCGGATCTCCCAGGGACCAGCCCTGGGGTTCTGGTGTCAGATCCTAAAGAGTAAGGCGACTACAATCACGAGCACCAGGATGATCAGATAAAAGATCTTAACATCTTTTTTCGGCTTCTTGAGATGCAGCACCTCCTTGAACATCATGTGATTCAAGCCCTTCTTGTAGTATTTTTCATACATTTTGGCTTTCATATCACACCCCCTATCCTTGTAAGGTGAACAGTGCTGTTAGACGACCTGTACTCCAGGCCGAAGTAGAAAATTACAAAAATTTGGAGAAAAAAGAAAGTGTTTCCGATCCCCGATCCCCGCTAAAACTTTCCTGGAACATTCGAACTCATAAAGATCTGTCCATCCATAACGGTCACTGCTTCTCCAGCGATCATTATCTCCTCGACAGCGGCAGAGGTAGCATGCATCTGAATATGTACAATCCCGGGTCGATCGACAAAACGACCTTGTTCTGCTTTAAAATTAAATACCTTTTGAGTTTCATTTAAAAAGCCATTATGCCAGAGGAAGGCAGCCATAGGTCCGTTAGCCGAGCCCGTTACGGGGTCTTCGTGGATACCCATTGCAGGGGCAAAAAATCGCATATGCCAATCCACATCTTCAACTCCAGTGTCCGTTGTAACCACGGCAAATCCTTGGAGATCATGTCGCTCGCCAAGTCTTTTTAATAAATATGGATTGGGTTCCAGTGTTTTTAGACTATCAAAATCTTTTACAGGCACAAATACATAGCCATTTTGAGTGATCTGAGGATTCACTTTTCGGCTAAGTTCGATTTCCGAAAGACCCAAAGCGCCACACAAATTGGCCATTTCACCGGGAAAAGGAAAAAAGCTTGGAAGTGGAAGGCTCATTTTGATATAGGGGCGTAATTCTTGCCACTCTACATCGACCGTAATTACCCCTGATTTGGTATCAACCAGGAAAGATTGTGGCTCATCCACCTCAAGACCGAACATTCCTTCTTCAGCCATGGCATGGAAGGCTGCAATCGTAGCGTGTCCACACAAATCGACTTCTTGCGTTGGACTAAACCAACGCAGAGCCAAATCCACTTCTTCGTTGGGGGCATCAAGCACAAAAACGGTCTCGCTCACATTAATTTCGCGTGCAATACGAAGCATATCTTTGCCTTGAAGACCGGTGGCTTCCAAAACTACACCTGCAGGATTTCCAGTGAAGGGTTTACGGGTAAAAGCGTCAACTTGTTTGAAACGTACGATCGACATAAGAATGGGATTTGTTAGCCCTTAAAGGTAGGCAATAAGATCTAAAATCGACAGCTCAAATCAGGCTAAATCGTTCCTCGATCATTTCCAGGGTATATACCAGTTTTAAGGCATCAAAGGGATTATATGCTGACGGTTTGCGAACTTGAATGGATTTTAGAAATAAGTTAATCGCTAAATGAACCGCATCGGTATGTTCAAAGAACCTCTTTTCAAAATAGAGTCCATTTGCACCCTGTTGCCCATGACGTACCGATTGCTCAATAACATTACACTGTACACTATGCTGCATATTGGAACCATATCGGGTATGACGTGCATCAAGACCGTTAACATTCTGATAAATAACAGCTGTACTTCCATTTTCAAAGCGAATGAGCAAATGTGCTGCTGCTACATTTCCCTGTATTTTTGATGCATTTGCTTCGATTCTATGAACATTGGAGTCAGCCCACTTTAACACCATGGCCAGATCTTCAATAAGAGGATTGCTAAAGCTATTTCCGGCACTTTCAAACTGCGAATGGGTCATTTCTCGTTGCACATGAATAAATTCAGGCTTGCGAACAGTACTTAACATCCATTGCGATGCGCTTGAAAAGGTGGCCCAATGTGCCAACTGGACGACCACGCCAGCTTCTTCTGAGGCGTGAAAAAGACGTTCTGCACTACGACGATCGGTTGGTAGGCGCGATACAATGAAAACATGGCAACCCATTTTGATGGCTTCAATGGCAGCTTCAAAACGATGATCTCCTTCATCTAACAGGATAATCGTTTGTACCCCTTGTTGAGCTGCTACAACTCGCGATAAAGATATTTCAGAGACGATAGTTGAACTGACCAGGAGTTCTTCCCAGGTTTTGCAGCGTTCTTTATCGCCAACAATGCCAACTCTCATGGGGTTTGGTTCAGCTAGACTGCCTGTGATGCGTTCTTATACTAACGTCTTGGCATCACAAAGCCTAGAATAATATATATGAGTATAGGTGAACCCAGACCTACTAAAGAAAGGAAAACAAATACGAGCCGAACCAAGGTTACATCAAAACCAAAGAACTCGGCAATACCACCACAGACTCCAAAGAGCATTTTTTGATCAACCGATTTTGTTAAACGACGTCCCATTGAAAAATTATTTGGTTTACACAGATGTTTAGCCTACGTGAAAAGTCTGGTTTTGTTTCAAAATAATAAGATGACGCTAATTTCCAAGTTTTTGTCCTACTTTTGATCAAAACCTTCCAATTACTAGAGCATAGGAACGTTTAGTTCGGTTTTATTCTTAAAACAAACGAAAGAAATACTGTCCATATGCTATCTTTTCAATACCTGCTCTAGGCTTGGCGCTAAAAACGATCACATTTCTTGAAAAATATTAATTCTCATCGCCTTTTTCATCGCAATACCTACGATGTACGTTCATCTGGTGAATATGTACTCTACTGGATGCATAGCAATAGACGACTCTATTGGAATTTTGCTTTGGAGTACGCCGTAGCATGGGCTAATAAACTCAATAAGCCACTGGTAATACTTGAAGGTTTGAATGCTGATTACCCTTGGGCAGCCGATCGTTATCATGCTTTTATGATCGATGGCATGCAGGAAAAAGCTCAAGAAGCAGCCAAAAGAGGGATAGCTTACTACACGTACCTAGAGCCTAAACCCGGATCGGGTAAAGGCATCATCGAAGCCCTTGCATCGCGTGCCTGTATGCTCATCTCGGATGAGTATCCGGTCTTTATCATGCGCCGTTTTAATGAAATCATGGCCAATAGGGTAAACATACCATACATCACAGTCGATAGTAATGGGATTATTCCACTAGGTATCACCGAAAAAGCCCCTTACGCAGCATTCCTCTTTCGGAAGATCGTTCAGAAGCGATTTGTAGAATCATGGTCTGCTTTGCCTAAAGAGGATCCTCTAACGGAGCTTAAGCTAAAAGAAGTCCAAATCTCCCAAGAAATCATCGCCAAATGGCCTCAATTGATGTCTGCAAAAGATTGGGTTCGTCCAATACTGACAGATTTTCCCATTAATCATCAGGTTGGTTCGTTACCATACCCAGGTAATCGCAAGGAAGGATTAGCCAGATTAGAACGCTTTGTTCAACAGAAACTTCATCGATATGGTAATGAACGAAATGATCCGGATGCCGATGCAGCGAGTCGCTTGAGTCCTTTTTTGCATTTTGGAACACTATCTGAACATGAAATTGTGGCACGTGTTCTTCGTGAACAGCCTGCAAACTGGACCTATACCACCTTAGTGGATGCAAAAGGAAAATCGGAAGGATATTTTGGAGGACATGATTATATCGAGAAATTCCTCGATGAAATTATTACCTGGCGTGGTGTTGGCTTTCATTTCGCACACCACACCCCAGATTATGATCAATACGAGTCCTTGCCAGATTGGGCTATTGCCAGTTTAGAAGCTCACAAAAAAGACCCAAGACCAGAATTATATTCTCTGGAACAGTTAGAAGCCGCTCAAACATCGGATCCAATCTGGAATGCGGCACAACGTGAGCTTGTGCAAGAAGGCATCGTCCATAACTACTTGCGGATGCTATGGGGGAAAAAAATATTGGAGTGGACACCGGATCCAGAAACTGCCCTAGCCTACATGATTGAATTAAATAATAAATATGCCATCGATGGGCGCGATCCAAACAGTTATTCCGGAATTTTTTGGTGCTTGGGTCGTTTCGACCGACCATGGTTTGAGCGACCCATCTATGGATCCATCCGCTATATGACTACTGAAAGTGCCCGAAAAAAGCTAAAAATGAAAGAATACTTAATTCGCTGGTCTGGTCAATCTTAGCACTCGGCTAATATAGCTAATATCAGTTTTTTAAAATCGCAAGCCCGTCTTTCACCTATTTCCTTGATATCAGCATGATCAAGGGTTGTTTCTATAATACCGCTGGCAGCATTTGTGATAAGCGAAATCCCTATACAAGATATACTTGAGCAACGTGCCTCCATCATTTCGGGTACGGTCGACATACCAACGGCATCCGCTCCCATTAGACGGAAGCTTCTAATTTCAGCTGGCGTCTCATAGGAGGGTCCGGATACGTAGATATAGGTTCCTTGATGCACAGGGATGCCGGTTTTCTGGCTTGCAGCCATCACCAGTTCGTGTTGGTCGTTGAATCGTTGGCCCTTAGGTTGATGATCAGAGATTCCCATGTTGGCAGAGATTAAGCCTAGAACACCTGTGATGTGCATAAAATCACCCACACGGTAGTTTAGATTGATACCTCCAGCGGCATTGGTGATGATGAGGGTTGAAACGCCACATCGAGCTGCTAGCTGGACAGGGAAGGTAGTCGTTTTCATCTCATGACCCTCATAGTAGTGAAAACGTCCAGAGAAGATCATCGTTTTTTTGCCATGAATCATGCCAATTCCCAGTTGACCTGCGTGTCCAGGTACCGATGAAGTTGGAAAACCGGGAATTGTTGCATAGGATGCAACAACGAAGCCCTCCAGTTCATGTTCTAAACCGCCAAGACCTGACCCAAGAATAATAGCACGATCAAATTGTTCCCATCCTTGCTCAGCGAGCCACTGATACGATTGATGGATACGTGCTTGAAAATCGAGAGATGCTTGAGATTCAGTCACGACGCTGTTCACTTAGGGTGTATCCGTTTTCAGTAGAGTAATCGCTAAGATAAAAGATAGGATTGGAATTACTATGGAAGGCCAGGATGTGCCGTTTTTCTTTGTACGCAAGTTCTGAGAGCTCTGTGCGAAGATCGGATGCTCTTTTGGGGTCAAAATCGTATTTAGCGGCAAATTTTCGATTAACGTGGGAGCGACTCGCTAACACATCGCCAGCCATCAAAAATGAAGTACCTTCATGATCCCCCAGGATAAGTTGGCTGAATTCAGTGTGACCACCGATGGTAAGTGTTTGAATTCCTTTGAATGGCTGATCCTGTTCGGCCAGAAAGTTGAGATTTGCTCGTGCATTTAAAAATGCGAGAAAGGCCGTTTTTTCTTCATCATAATAAAGAGTCATACCCAAGGCCTTATCCCATTCCCGTTCGCACACCCAAATACGGGCTTCAGGGAAACTGAGCTCCCAATATCCGGATTCCCGATGGGCTAATCCACCGATATGATCGTAATGCAAATGGCTGCATATTACGTCGGTGATGTCAGTTTCATCGAGTCCAGACAATAATAGCTGATCGCGGAGCTCTTGAAGGCGCGTACCCTCTCCGAATTCACCAAGTCCTGGATCGATGATGATCTTACGATCCTCGTACTGAATCAGGAAGGCGTTGATACTGAGTTTGAGGGCACCCTTTGCAGGAGCATCGTCTTTACCTATACGATGAAATAGCTTATCCAAACCAACACTGAAGGTTCCTAAATACAGGGGAGTGATGGTCACTCGCGTTCCTCCTCGGACGCTTTTTTGCGCTGCTCTTTACGCTGGGCATCCTGTTTTTCGACCTTGTCGTATGCTTTAATAATATCGCGAATGAGTTTATGTCGGACAACATCCTGCTCGTTCAGATAGACGAAACCTATACCGTTAATACCATCTAGAATTTCATGGATCCGCATCAAGCCGCTCTCTTTGCTGGTAGGAAGATCGGTCTGAGTGGCATCTCCGGTGATGATCGCACGGCTGTTTACCCCGAGGCGAGTGAGGAACATTTTGAGTTGAGTGCGTGTCGCATTTTGAGCCTCATCGAGGATTACAAAGGCGTTGTTTAAGGTTCTACCACGCATGTACGCCAGAGGAGCGATTTCGATCACATTTTTGGCCATATGCGCCTCTAGTTTTTCCTGTTCGATCATCTCTTCCAGCGCATCATATAGAGGTCGAAGGTAGGGATCAATCTTATCGCGAAGCCCTCCGGGTAGGAATCCCAAATTCTCACCGGCTTCAACGGCAGGACGACATAACACAATTTTGCGGACCTCTTTATCCTTAAGGGCACGTACAGCCAATGCTACGCTTGTATACGTTTTCCCTGTTCCAGCAGGACCAATTGCAAAGACAATATCATTCCTGGATATGGATTCGACAATTACTCGTTGGTTGATTGTTTTTGCGCGGATCAATTCTCCGTTGTGGGTTTTAAGGATGATATCGGTTCCTGCAAGTAGAGGGAGTTTAGAGGCATCCTGACTTTGTTGGAGTGCCACGACTAAGTTGATATCATCTTCACCTAACTGGCCTTTTCGAATAGCCACATCCAATAGATCTTTCACTGCCGCTTGGACCGCTAAAACCTGGGAGGCCTCACCACGCACCCTCAATTGATCTCCACGCGCCGATAACATTACACCGGGAAAAGCTAACTCAAGTTTTTGAAGATTGGCATCTCGTGTTCCGTAAAACAACGAAGGGTCGACACCTTGGATGGTGATGCTTAGGTCTTCAAGGACGGGTGAGTCAGGATCAGATGCCATGATAGGAGTTAGATGAACGTTTGATAGGCTTTATCTGCCAATTCTTGTAAGCGTAGCGCCTCCGCTCCCGGTTCAGGATGTGCAAAAACACTGTTGCCAGCAACAAGGATATCTGCGCCCGCCCGAACCAGTTCTTCAACATTATGAGCTCCAACGCCACCGTCGACCTGAATAAGGAAATTTAAATGCCGATCTTTGCGAAGTGCATGGAGTTGATAAATTTTCCCAAATGTTGAGGGAATAAAGCTTTGACCACCAAAACCCGGATTTACACTCATCACTGTAATTAAATCAATATCATCGATGATCAAATCCAAGCTATGCACAGGGGTTGCTGGATTAATTGCTACCCCGGCCTTTAGCCCTGCATCTTTAATACTATGTACGGATCGATGTAGATGTGCAACGGCTTCCTGATGCACCGTTACCAAATCGGCACCCGCATCTACCAAAGCTTTGAGATACTGATCAGGATGATAGGTCATCAAGTGAGCATCCATGGTCCTTTTCCAAACCTTTCGTGCCGCCGCAACAATCATTGGGCCATAGCTAATATTTGGAACAAAATGTCCATCCATAATATCGCAATGAATCCATTCCACACCATGTTGTTCACAAGATGCGAGCTGCTCACCTAAGCGAGAGAAATCTGCCGCTAAAATGGATGGGGCAATTCGTGGACGAATTCTCATGGCTTATTTCTCGTAGTATCTGGTGGAGTGGCAGGTTTGGTACGCCCTTCTTCAAGTTCTTGAGCGTTACCTTCTCTGGATAAAATTAAATCGATGAGACTACCTTCTTGTAAGCTATCAACATCATTAGGTTTCATCGAAATCACATAATCGGGAGGAAAGCTTCGTGATGCCTGATAAATAACGGAACCAATTCGAAGGTTTCGATCCCTGAGCATAAGTTGTGCTTCAACCAAAGGTAAACCAACTAGATTGGGTAGATCAACTTTATTTTGCCCAAGGCCATCGCTGACCACTAAATCGATTACTGAGCCTCGATCAACCATTGATCCCGGCTGAATAGATTGTTCTACCACACTATTTTTAAACAAAGAAGAAATATAACTAATCTGTCCTACTTGTAAACCATAGTTGCGAATTTGAAGCTCCGCATTTCGAAGCGAAAGATTTCGTACTTCAGGTACAGTAACCTGGGGTCTACTGTTCGTATTTATCGTCAAGTAAATCTTACGATTAGGTTTGACAATAGATCCGGCAGCAGGAGATTGGTCGACCACATAGTCTAGCGGTAATTCAGCATTGTATCGACGATCAAGTAAGGAGTCTCGAAGTCCGTATTGAGCAAGAATTTCTCGAGCTTCAGGCAGGGACATTTTTGTGATATCCGGAACGGTTTGTCCTCGACCGTGAAGCGTATATGCAGGCATGACCAACTGATCAACGATGATGATCAGTACAATTCCCAAAGCTACAATGCCTCCGGCAATTCGGAGATAAAATTGAAGTTTTGCGGAAAGTTTAGAAATCATAGTTAAAAATACGACAGAATAGTATAGCTCAAAAACGGATATTCAGGTGTAAGGTACCACCATTGGCAGGACTGAAGGCCGTTTCGATTCGATGATTGTGCAGGCGGGCAGAAAATAATGCATCAAATGCCGATACCGCATGATTCACAAATACGATACTGGCCATATTTCGGGCAGTACGCAGTCGGTCGTTAAAACGCTTTGATTTGGCTGCGCCATCCAGCCAGGCCGTCGACATCCCCTCTTTATCCCAGCTCACTTGATTCACAGCAACTGTAAAATCTTTCCAGCCAGGACCAAATTGAAAGTATTTACTCACTAGTTCATAATATTGCTGTGATCCGTAATCCGGTAGAAAGTGAGAGAAGGCATTACCACTGTTGCCACCGTATAATGTCCGGGCTTCAAGTTGTCGTAGTTTCTGCAAATCGATTAAGGGCCATTCCTGACGGACATTCGCTGGATAATTGCCGCTATTAATCAATGCGGCCAGATTAGATCCTGGCGTTGCCAGATCATTGTAACTCATTGGGCTTCCGGGATAATAAAAATTGTGATGATCAACCAAAAACTTGACATACTTGGCAGCGCTCCAACCTGTTTCCACATATTCCCAATAACTCCGCTCAAGATCTCTGCCCAACGACTGATTTTTAAAATGAGCATAAACTGTTAGGCCTTCAATAGCTACAAACACACCTGTTTTAATCCACTGCTCATTTACAACTGCCTGGCCAAGACCTGGAAGAGCCAGCGAACCCAAAAAAGCTAATCCTGCAGAACGATTCTCCGGTTTAGACGATGGAGCATACGACATGTAACGGGACTCAAACTCTCGGACGCGTGCACTATTCGATTCAGGATCCCCACTTTCTTCAAGAACGACCCATGATTTCTCCGATTGTACCAAAGCTGGTGTCTGTCCTGTAACTGGAGTTAGAACGCATAAGCTCAGAAGAAGACTAAGCAGAGTATTTTTCATGGGAATTACAATTCAAAATCAAATAATAGACCAAAGTGAAACAAAAATTCCCGCCCAAAGTTAACCGAATTAGATTGGGTAGGACGTATAAACTGTTCGGGTAGTTTTAAGTTAATATCGTTAAAACCGTATGAAGTGCTAACAAAAAATCGACTGGGGAGCATGTAATTTGACATCAAACCAATACGTAGTTCAGCTCCAAGACCTGTTTTGACGCTCTCATTAGTACTAAGTGGGCTGCCCCATCCATTCCCGGCCTCAGCAAAGATACGAGTGAAGACTTTATCGACCGTAAATCGATTTAATTGTTTATCAATGCGAGTCCACATGGGGATGTTCCATGATACACTACTATGAACGGTTCGATATCCCCCTAAAGCAAAGAAGGGATAGGATCTCATCCCCGTCAGACCACCGTAATAGTTAAGATAGAAATCATCGCCAGGTTGTTTTAACTGAGCAAAAGCTGACAAATTCCATTGCAAGGTTTGTTTAGCAAATTTGAACCCATATCGGGAAGACCATTCCAATGAATGATTTTGGTCATTTTGATACTCAGGATTGAGCTGGCCATTTTCGATGGTATATTTTTCGAGCAAACGGCTAGGTTCATAGTTATACCTTAACCATGCTTTCCATCCAATCGGAGCTATATCACTGTGTTGCCAGGGTAGATCCAGACGCAAGACATAAGCTGCAGTGAGTCGCGTGCCGATAAAATAGCGTGATGATGAGCCTGCTATTTCAGATTGGTATTCTTTAGAAATAAAGGAACTGGTTTCAACTTTATATGGACTGTAGGCAAGACCTAATTCAACATAATCCCAGGCACGCAGTTTACTTCTGAAGTAGATGGCTGCTTCAAAAATATCGTACGCTATGTTTGCATAGGAGGTGTCGGGTAGACACGAAATACAGGGGAATTCTTCAATACTTAAGCCATTTTTGACATTTCTTCGAATACTGGTCAACTCTAAACTTAAGGTCGGTGACCAGTGTCGCTTGATGAAAGGAAGCCCATTATAATCGAATTGCAGATACAGGTCGCGGTCAAGTTTTACAAGTCTTGTTGGACTCACAAAATCTCCTGCACCATCACTCTCTAAAGAACCTAATCCAATCAATGCTCCGCCATATACGGCAAATTTTTCTGTCACATCACGTGATCCTATGTACGCACCTACTTTTAGATCACGCCATAGATTAGCACTCAGACTTCCCCAACGGCCTTGGTTGATCAGACTCGTGTTCGAACCTCTAAGCTTGGAATAATTATCGAAACGTATCGCAGGATAAACACTTATGGATGTGAAGACATCCTGATAACGTCGAAGGCTGAGTTCTTTGTTTTCTGCACGCATTACTGAATCTGTGTAGACAAAATCAGTAGAGTCCAAGCCTGCCCAAACGGGCGATTCAAAAGGTTTTATGCTTCGGTCAATATGGTTATTGAGATTCCACATCTTCATATTCGATACTTCGCGGTCATACGAATATCCTTCCCATTTATAAAATCCCGCTTCATCTTTAGGCAAGGTTGAAAGATCTAAGGAGGCGATTTTATAGCCGTCCCATCGATACTCGGAGAATATTAAGCGGCCGTCATGAGTTAATTCAGGCATAAAAGCGCCTCCTAAAACCGAAGTAAGCTGCTCTTCTTTATTCGATAGCAGATTCATACGCCAGATATTGAAGATGCCCTCACGATCACTGGAGTAATAGAGTGTTGTGCCATCCTTGTCTAGAACGGGATCACGAAAGTCGATATACTCATCTTCCAGGATGATTTCATGGTTAAAATCACCCAGACGAATACGTCGAATGCTACGCCCCTTCTCACGAGCAAAAGCGTAATAAACCCACTGTCCGTCTGGTGAGAAGCGTGGCGTAAAAATGCGTTCATTTCGGTTGTATTTGGTGATTTCTGTGATATCACCAGAATTTGGATTAACAAAAACGAGATTCTGAGTACCATCATTGGTGTAAATAGCCACGATTTGACTTCCATCCGGAGACCAACTTGGTTCATGTAAGCGCGCTGAGCTAGTAATTCGACGAATGGATTTCTTATTACCAACATCCATTACATGCAGATCACGATAGGTTTCACCCAAACGGTTCAAACGTACCTGGCTAAACAATACTTTTGTTCCATCCGGAGAAAGGTCAAATGCTGACGCATCGGGTCTTAGGCGTAATTCCGATGAGTGTCCACAACTCAGTGTGTGTACATGTTCTGATCCCAACAAATCCGGCTCATATACCAGCTCAGTTTTGCCTCTCTCAAGATCCCGTGTGTAAAGCGAAGCCCGATAGGTATCGCGTCCACGGTTTGACAAGTAAAAAATGCGTTTACCATCCGGATGCATCCTTGCATGGAAGTTCACGAATCCGTCCGATTCGAGTAAGGGATGTTCATCAATTCGCACTCCTTGTAAGGAACGTCGATACGATTGCTCCAGTGAGCCTATCCATTCATTGTACACCTGGTAGCCATTAATACCCGTAGCTTTCTCCATTGCATGGGTGATGGTTGAAACACCACCTTTACCAAGGTGACTGGATATTTGATACAAAACATCCTCACCAAATCGATCGGTCAGGTACCTGGTGAATGCAAATCCTGAGTTGTACACAACTTCACGTTCTATGGCGATCTTATTCGAGAAGGTCCCCATTTGATCCATGGTCAGCGCTTTACCAGCTACTACCCGTGTTCTCATTATCATATCGCGGTGAGCATCCCAATCGTCATAATGAATATCAGATCTCATAAATTGGGCTGTTCCCTCTGCAAACCATGAGGGTACATTAATAGAAAACAAGGGGTAACTTAAAACAGTATTCGGGTATCCATATAGAACATCCGGACGTCGTACATTTTCATAGCCTAACCACTGCACATACACGCCAGGCACTTGTCTGGAGCGTTTCATAGAGGCTTGAATTTGGACGATATGAACAAATTCGTGCGTTATTACATTGCGCAACCAATTGTTTGTACCTCTTAGTGGTGAATCAAGAGCAGGTACCCATATGTCGATCTTATTATCAAAGAAATAAGCAGCACCGTTGGAGTAGTCTTCCCGATCTTTTAAGACGATACTTACCTTAGTGTTTGGTTTGTGTCTGTAAAGATCGGTGATGGGTCCGTAAACTTCTTCGGCTATACGTGACACAATTTGCGCTGTTCGATCATTTCCTTCCTGAAAATGAACTTCAAAGTGTTCGGAACTCAGGGTATACCATTTCAAGTGGTTATACGGATAATACAATAGGGAGGGATCAACCGACTGGGCATAGCTTCCAGCTGACGGCAGGGACCAACTTAGCATAAAAACGAATAGGATAGCCTTAGTAGATCTCATCGTATCCGCTATTTTGATCGTTTTTGATTCCGATTTTCCATCTGCACTGGCTTTAATGGTGGCAAAATAGACACCATTTCC
>CAZXGO010000031.1:15098-21590 GCA_964640035.1 uncultured Chitinophagales bacterium | reverse complement strand
GCCTGGATATTCTGAATGTACTCTACGAGGGATTCAAAGATCCCAAATATCGCCCATGTCCGCTTCTTGTCAAGATGGTTGATGCTGGTAAACTGGGTGATAAAACAGGGCAAGGATTTTATACCTATGGCAACTGAGATCCAGATCGATCTACGAAGTGATACGGTAACACGCCCTAGCAAAGGGATGCTGGAAGCCATGATGTCTGTTCCAGTAGGAGACGATGTATTTGGTGAAGATCCAACGGTGAATGCCCTTGAACAACGCGTTTCTCGGTTGTTTGGATGTGAGGCTGGGTTATTTGTTCCGAGCGGCACCATGAGTAATCAATTGGCAATTCACCTGCTTACAGAGCCTGGGAACGAGGTGATCATAGATGAATTAGGGCATATTTTTAACTATGAGACTGCTGCAGCCAGCTTACTGTCCTCCGTACAGCTACGCCCTCTCAAAGGATCACGGGGTAAGCTGGAGCCTGAACAAGTAAAGGCCGCCATTCGACCCCAAAACGATTGGGATCCGATTTCGAAGGTGCTGTCTATTGAAAACACCACCAATAAAGGCGGTGGAGCTGTTTATACCAGAGATGAATTACGTGCCCTCAAAAAGCTAGCCGATGATCATCACTTATTTATTCATTTGGATGGTGCCAGAATTTGGAATGCCATCACTCAATCGCACATTGAAGCATCTTTCTTTGGAGAAATTGCTGACACGATTTCAGTGTGTTTTAGCAAAGGATTAGGCGCTCCAGTCGGTAGTATGCTCTTATCTAGCTCTGAGCGTATAAAAAAAGCCAGAAGAATTCGAAAAATGTGGGGTGGAGGGATGCGCCAGGTTGGTATCCTAGCCGCAGCGGCCGATTTTGCATTAGATCACGTTTGGCCTCTTTTACATGAAGATCATCTACGAGCCATGCAGTTTGCACAAGCAATCAGTGCATCATCTTGCTTTGAAATCGATCCAAAAACAGTTGAAACCAATATTGTGATCTTTAAGGTTTTAAATGGCGATGTAGACCAAGTTTTATCTGAGTTCGAACGACATGGTATTGGAATGACCCGATTTGGTGCTGATGTGATTAGAGCAACCTTTCATTATCAAATAGAAGATCACCATCTAACAACTATTTTGGATGTTTTAAAGAACCAGTTTCCCTAATTCGTTGCAGAATTAAGCTTAATAACAGATATTTACTCAGTTTTTAAATCAACTAATCCTCATGAACATCAAACCACACCACGCTAAAATTGTCAGCTTCATACTTGGGGTTTTCTTTATCGTTGCCGGTATCGGGAAAATGCTCGAAACTCATGTCTTTGTGACCGACATTGAATCCTATGGAATCCCTGACAAACTTTCCTGGATAGCCATTTTAGTTCCAACATTTGAAATCATGCTTGGCTTTCTCCTGGTTTTCTTTATCCAAAACAAACAGGCATCTCTTGTTTCATTGGTAACGATGGTTCTTTTTACGCTTGGTTTTGCCTACGGACACTTTGTAAGCGGTGCTGAAGATTGTGGCTGTTTTGGTGCGTTTGAGGCTTTATCGACACCACCTTGGGTTTCATTTCTACGTAACTTTATTCTGATTGCTATGTCATTTCTTCTTTTTAAAAATCCTGTTAAAAACACTAATGTGATACCTCAATGGCAGTGGGCTGTGATGTTAGTGTCTTTGTTGGTTTCAGGAATTTACAGCGGGCAAACTAGTGTAGCTCCAACAACTGCAAATACCTCAGATGCAGCCAGTACTCCACTAACGGATCCCAATGATCCACTTCTTAACAAAAATGTGAGCCAGACACCCTTAAATGACTTGGCTAGCTTTGAGCAGGACAAGCGCTATCTAGTCTTCATTTTTAGCCCGAGCTGCCCACACTGCTGGGATGCTACCGAGAACGTGAAGGCTTTCAAGGAATCAGGTCTCGTAGATGAAATCTATGGTATGGTTAGTCAGGAAGCCATTTATGCCAAAGATGTTCCAATGTATAAGGAACGTTTTAAGCCTAATTTTGAGGTAACTCTCATACCGCATAATAGTCTGTTACAAATGACGAATGCCTTCCCAAAAATTCTTTTTATCAAGAATAATACAGTGAAGTATATCATGTCTTCAGACATTAAGTCCCCCTGGACCATGTATCAGATGTTGATGACGATGTAGAAAATAAATAAAGCCGACCCTTTGGGTCGGCTTTATTGTTTAAGTTTTGGCCAGGAACATGTGTTTTTTTTACTAATTACGAAAAAGAGAGCTTTCACACTCCCTTTTAACAGTTCATGTTCCTATATGCGTAGGAGTTCGTGCGCGCGATTGCGCTAATCTCGTGTACCTACTTGCAGTGGATTAACTGCCCAAAAAATATGTCAAAAACAAAGTAACAGATATGTTACTAACATAATTCTAATATAGGGCGTTCCGGAAATATTACAAAATCTATACCTAACAAATTTTAGTACATTTATTCAACAATCCATTTTTATTCGGGAACACATCTTTTGAATCCTTCTGGAAGTAAATCTAAAGCTGCAATGATCTCTCTACTTGTTGGGATGCTTTTAGCAGGTATGAAGATGTGGGCTTGGTATGCTACAAACTCTACTGCAATTATGTCGGATGCACTGGAGTCATTGATCAATGTTGCAACGGCCATCATGGCCATATTTGCTGTGTATGTGAGTTCTCGTCCAGCAGATGAAACGCATCCTTATGGTCATGGTAAGGTCGAATTTTTTAGTTCAGGTGTTGAAGGAGCCTTAATTCTATTTGCAGGATTGGCCATTCTATCTTACGCCATTGATGCACTCATCTATGGCGTTACGCTTAGTCGTATGGATTTTGGATTACTCTTAGTAGGTCTTGCTGGAGGTACAAACTTTCTTCTTGGACTATTTCTTATTCGTTCAGGGAAAAAGCATCATTCTGAGGCACTTGTTGCCAACGGTCATCATGTACTCAGTGATGCGTGGACCAGTCTTGGAATCATCATTGGTATTGTACTCGTTATCATTACGGAAATTGTGTGGTTAGATCCGCTGATTGCCGCTATTGTGGGGGTATGGATATTATTTTCTGGATATAAAATCATCCGAAAATCTGTTGCACGCCTTATGGATGAGGCGGATCCTCAATTATTGGCACGCATTACCAAGGTTTTGGCATCTGATCGTAGGGATTCCTGGATTATCCCCCATCGATTAAGAGCCTGGCGTAGCGGGGCGACTGTTCGCATTGATTTTCACTTGATTATGCCCACATATTGGACCTTGGAGCAAACGCACGAGCAAGAACATGCCCTTCACGATGCTATTAAAGCTGGTCTGGAAGAACCCTGCGAAATTATCGTTCATACGGAACCTTGTTTTTCTGCATGCTGCAAAATATGTTCCATGAGTGATTGTCCGATAAGAGCATATCCAACACAAGAACGATTGAATTGGACAAGCTCTCTTCTTGAGTCAGAGCTCGTTATCCAGACAGGCGGTCACAATCATCCGGATATGTCCTACAAAACCCACTCTGAAAAAGACAGTATATGAGTTCAAGCACAACCCCTGAATTAGAAAAAGCGAATGCTCTTCTAGCATCGTATATCAAAAATGAAGCCTTACGCCATCATTGCAGAATGGTTGGAATGGCCACTAAAGCCTATGCTGAATCCCTGGGATTACCTCAGGGTCAACAATTGGAATGGGAACTTGCCGGTCTTCTTCATGATTTAGATTGGGAAGCCTGGCCTCAGGAGCATCCCAACTATGCAGTAGAACATATTCTGAAAACAGCTGGCTATTCAAACGACATCCTCCAGGCGATCTTGGCTCATGCACCAGAACGCACGGGGAAGTACCCTGAAACCAGTATAGAACGCTATCTTTTTGCTTGTGATGAACTCTCTGGTTTTATGCATGCTGTATCCCTGATGCGTCCTGAGGGTTTTATGGGTATGAGTCCAAAATCAGTTACCAAAAAACTCAAAGATGCTCGTTTTGCAGCAAATGTTAGTCGGGATGATATCGATAAAGGTGCTGAAATGATTGGAAAACCGCTTACAGATCACATCGCTTTTTTGATTGAGGTTTTTCAGCCTAAATGATCATCATTGGTTCTTGTTTAGCACTTCATTTCAACCTAATTTTACTCTTATGAGGATTACCTTTAACAACAAACGACGTGTATACCGACGCAGCATCCGTGCTCTTGGACTAGCTCTGTCTTGAACTCATTTCTTGATATGATCTTATCCCGGAGCGGAATCTACGATTCCGCTTTTTTTTTGTTCACAAACCCAACCATCATCGTTTATCATTATGCAGAAAATAGTACTGGCTTACAGTGGAGGACTCGATACCAGTTTTTGTATTCCATATCTGAAAGAAAAATATCAGGCTGAAGTGCATGCCATCACGGTCGATTGTATGGGACTCTCAGCTCAGGAAAAAGACGAGCTTCACCAAAAAGCTATCACTCATGGTGCCGATCATTTTGCGTGCCTCGATGGTACTACCATATTGTTCGAACGTATCATTCGTCCTCTCATCATGGGTAATGTACTCAAAGACCGGACCTATCCGCTATCGGTAGGTTCGGAGCGTTTTGTTCAGGCTTTATTGATCGCTGAATATGCATTTTCGATAGGTGCAGATGCTGTTGCTCATGGATCAACCGGCGCCGGTAACGACCAGATCCGTTTTGATGTAGCGTTAAGAACACTTGCTCCAGGTTTGGAAATCGTTACCCCTATCAGAGATGAACAACTTACCCGTACCGATACCACTTCATTTTTGAGGGAACGAGGATTTGACGTGCCACAGAAGACCACTGACTACTCAGTAAATCGTGGCATTTGGGGAACTACCGTTGGTGGTAAAGAAACTACAGTTTCAGATCAGTCTCTACCTATGCATGCCTGGCCAGAGCTACCGGTACCCCACGAAATGAATGATCAACCCGAAGAGATAACTATCCGATTTTCTAAAGGCTTACCCACGCATATTAACGGACTTGCAATGGATCCGCTCGCCCTTTTGCAAAAGCTCAGAATCATCGGTATTCAACATGGTGTTGGGCGTGGTATGCATTTGGGTGATACTATTCTTGGCTTTAAAGGCCGTGTTGGCTTTGAAGCCCCAGTTGCAACACTTATTTACGCTGCACACCGTGAGCTCGAAAAGCTTACTCTATCTAAGTGGCAGCGACATTTTAAGGATCATCTGGCCGATCAATATGGATTAATGTTGCATGAAGGCTTGTACTTTGACCCCCTTATGCGGGACATCGAAGCTTTTTTTGAAAGCACTCAATCAGTTGTCGATGGTGAGGTTACTCTTTACATATATCGTGGGAATGTTTTACCTATCAAGAGCGCATCGCCCTATTCCCTCATGAATTCCGATGTGGCCCGCTATGGCGAAGATGCCTCCGGTTGGACCGGTCTCGAAGCACGAGCGTATGCTAAATTATACAGTATCTCTTCACAGGTTACGGCTAGTTCAAAAGGGGGGGAATCATGAACACTGTTCGTGTATCAATTGCCGGTGCCTCTGGGTACACGGGTCAAGAGTTGGTTCGTCTGTTACTCATGCATCCACTCGCTCGATTGCATCGATTGTACGGACTCAACACAGTAGGGGAAGCTTATTCGGCAGTTGTTCCTGGTTTTGCAGGCATTGTTGATCAACACGTAGAGTCATTCAATGACATCACAAAAGACGATGCTGATGTGCTTTTTTTATGTCTACCACATGGGGAATCGGCAGCTATCGTTGATCAAATCATCAAAACGGGAAATACAATAGCTATCATCGATCTGGGTTCAGACTTTCGGTTTAAAGAGGTGAATCTGTACGAAAAGTACTATAAACGCCAGCATTCTTGCCCTGAAAACCTTGAAAAATTTGTATATGGTTTACCTGAATTCAATCGCTCCGAAATTCAGGAAGCCCGTTATGTGGCCAATCCTGGCTGTTTCGCAACCGCGATGCAACTTGGTATTCTTCCATTGATTCAGGCTGGTTTTAAAGGTGATTTTCACATCACCGGAGTTACCGGTTCCAGTGGCTCAGGAAACAAACCCAGTTCCACGACCCACTTCTCATCTCGTTTTGGAAATATGAAGCCATACAAGGTGCTTGAGCATCAGCACATGGGTGAGGTGTATCAAACGATTCGTCAACACAGCAATATAGATCCGCTTATTGCATTTACTCCGGTTTCTGGTCCCTTTGTACGTGGAATCTGGATGAATATTTCCATAAAGAACACCCTCGGACTCGATCCTGAAGAAGTCTATGCATCAGCCTATTATAACGCGCCTTTTGTGCGTCTGGGTGAAGAGATGCCTAATGTAAAAGATGTTGTCGGATCAAATTTTGTAGATATCGGTTGGGCAAGTGATGGTCATTCGCTTGTGGTAAGCCTGGTTATTGATAACCTCGTGAAGGGTGCATCGGGTCAGGCGATTCAGAATATGAACTTGATGTTTGATATCC
>CAZXGO010000031.1:8693-15088 GCA_964640035.1 uncultured Chitinophagales bacterium | reverse complement strand
AACAACCGGTCTTCTTTATCCTGGAACCCTTTTATGAGTCTGGCGCACAAAACGATAGAACTTGAAAACAAGTATGAAGCGCTCACCTATGATCGCTATCCGGTCGTGTTTACTCATGGCGATACATGCTACTTGTACGACACTGAGGGTAAACGATATGTCGATCTTTATGGTGGACACTGCGTGTCAATTTTAGGTCACACTCCAGCCAGGGTGAGCAAAGCCATCCAAAAACAGGCGGAAACCTTATTCTTTTATTCAAATGTGGCGTACTCACCTGTGCGAGCTACCACTGCTGAATTACTGATCAATGCAATGCCTGAGGGTTTTGATCGGGTTTTTTTCTGCAATTCGGGAACGGAAGCAAACGAGAATGCCATCAAATTAGCTTGGAAAATGACCGGCAAAAAAAAGCTGGTTTCAACAAAAGGGGGATGGCATGGTCGTACTCTGGCATCACTATCGATTACCGATGATCCCAAAATCCGCCAAGGGTTTGAATTCGCTCTTCTGAGTGGCCATCAGATACCTTTCGGCGATGCACATGCTTTAGAAGCCTGCCTGGCTCAAGACCCAGAGGTGGCAGCATTTATTCTCGAGCCCATTCAAAGTATTGCCGGTATAGTAACTGCGCCTGAATCATATTTTCGTGAGATCAGAGAGATCTGCGATCGACACGAAGTACTTCTTATTTTTGACGAAATTCAGACCGGTGTTGGTCGAACAGGTGCTTTTTCGATATCGGAATGGTTCGGAATGCGCCCCGATCTGATTACCATGGCAAAAAGTTTGGCTTCAGGCATGCCTATTGGTGCTGTTTTTATGCCCGAACGCATTGCTTCTCAGCTAAAATCGGGTGATTTAGGTTCAACTTTTGCTGGTGGACCCTTGGTAATGGCGGCCTGTGCAGCGACCCTCGAACAAATCAATGAAGACGCCTTGATGGCCCATGCACTCCGTATCTTCGATTGTCTTGTAGATGCTCTAGCCGGAACCGATATTAGGATACACGGGCGGGGGGCACTTATCGGACTAGAACTTCCCATTCCGTATTCACGTATAAAAAATACCCTTTTTGAGAAGGGATGGCTCACTGGAAGCTCTGCCAATGCTCATGTGATGCGCCTTATGCCACCACTCATCACACCACTAACAGAAATTGAGCGATTTGCTCAGGAGCTCCTTCATATTCTCAAGGAACACCACTCATGATCCCTCATTTTAAAAGTTTATCGCATTTTAATCGACAGCAACTCCATCACATGTTGGATCTGGCTGATCGCTTGAAGGCCCTTGATTTTCGTGAACCCATAGCGGTCGGAAAAGTACTGATAAACCTGTTTTTTAATGATTCATTGCGTACGCGAACTTCTTTTGAGATTGCCGCTCGGCACTTGGGAGCATCTGCGGTTACGGTGAGTCCTGGTAAGGGCACTTGGGATCTTGAAACAGAATTTGGGATTGTTATGGATGGTGCGAAACCGGAACACGTGAAAGAGGCCATCCAGGTATTGGCTCGATATGGTGATGCTATCGGAGTACGAGCTTTTCCTGAGTTTCAATACTATGAAGACGATAGGGATGAACGTCTTTTTACCGCCATCGGCCAGGTGTGCGAGAAACCCCTCATAAATCTGGAAAGTTCATTCCAGCACCCTTGTCAGGCGATGGCTGATTGGATGACCCTTCGTGAACTCTTTGGATCCGACATCAAAAACAAAACCTTCGTTCTGTCATGGGCCCCACATCCCAAAGCCTTGCCCATGGCAGTTCCAAATTCGGCGCTCGAAATGGCTGTTCTTTCCGGCATAAACGTAAAACTTGCCTGTCCCGAACCGATGCTCCTGGATCCCGACCTGATTACACGTTTGAAAGGAAATTTGCTTCCCGGCCAGCAATTCGAAATTTCCCATGATCAGGATCAAGCCCTCGACGGCGCCGATGTGGTCTATGCTAAAGCATGGAGTGGACGGCAAGTATATTCTAATCCCAATGCTGATTTGGCTGTACGAAGATCACATGCCGACTGGCAGATCACGACTGAAAAAATGCAAAAAACTCGGCAGGCAAAATTTATGCACTGTTTGCCGGTACGTAGAAACGTTGTTGTCAGCGATGCTGTGCTCGATTCCCCAAATGCCATTCATATCCAGGAAGCTGAAAACCGATTACATGCCCAAAAGGCGATCCTCATGTCGATATGGAATCTATCCTTGTAAAAATTAGTGGCAACGTAGTTGATGATCCTGAGCAGCTAACACAACTTGCTGTTTGGCTTACTCAGCAACAAGCTAAAGGCAGATCGATCGTCGTAGTTCATGGCGCCGGTAAGCAAATGAACCTGTATAGCGAGCGTATGGGCCTTGACGTGAACATGCTCGAAGGACGACGTGTTACTAATAAAGAAACGCTCGAGCTTATCACTGGTGTAATGGGTGGTATTGTCAATAAAACAATTGTCGATCGTTTTCGCAGGCATTCTATTTCTGCGGTCGGTTTGAGTGGAGCAGATGCAACCATCAGCACGGCTCATAAACGTGCGCCCCTCTCGATTAATGGTGAAATGGTCGATTTTGGATACGTTGGGGAAATTGATCACATGGATACAAGCCTGATAAAAGCTCTCATCCAGAGTGCACATATTCCAGTTATTGCCTCATTGACCTGGTCACCCAAGGATGGTATCCTTAACGTGAATGCCGATACCTTTGCCAATCGGCTGGCATTGGCCCTCCAATGTTCTTCGATGATCGCCCTGATGGATGTACCTGCTGTGCGTGATGCCCATGGTGACGATCTTCCAGGCTTGAACAAGCTCGAATTTGAGCAGGGTGTAGCTGAAGGATGGATCAAAGACGGAATGATCCCTAAATTGACATCAGCTTTTGCTGCTATAGATAATGGCCTGCCTGAAGTAGTACTAACCAATGTAGACGGACTCCTTCTAGGTAAAGGAACCACGCTACAAGCGATATCATCATGAATGCACCTTCGCCCCTTGACCCTCATCCTGACCGTGTAATACGACTCCTGGAATCGATGGTACGCTTTCCAAGTCTTAGCACCGAAGAGAAAGCACTGGTCGATTGGCTTGAGGCTGAAGTAATATCGACGGGTAAACTTCAGGTTCAACGACATGGTGATAATCTCGTTTTTCAACTGGGTCAGGGTTCCCCAAGACTACTTCTTAACTCCCACTCCGATGTAGTGCCTCCAAGCTCGGATCATCATGGGGATCCTTTTGAGCCATATCTTGATAAAGGTCGTATATACGGACGCGGAACTACCGACGCAAAAGGCTGTGGATCGGCTATGCTTGCCGCCCTATTAGAACTTGCCGAAGAGGGTGGAATCAAACAGGGAAGCGTACAATTTGCCCTCACAGTATGTGAAGAAATGGCAGGTCATAACAATGGGATGCAGTTTTTGAGAGATATTCTCCCCAAGCCGGATGCAGCTATAGTAGGTGAGCCAACTTCCCTGCAGCCTTGCATCGCACAGAAAGGGATGGTCATTCTAAAAATAATCGTTCATGGCAGTAGTGGTCATGCTGCGCGTGTCTCCGAAAATAATGCTATTTATAAGATGGCTCATGTGTTGACACACATTGAAAAGATCCGTTTTGAAATTGAAAATCCATTTTTGGGTACCGTCAAAATTACGCCTACCGTTTTGAATGGAGGCATTGTCAAAAATATGGCCCCAGATCGATGTGAACTTATTGTCGATATCCGAACCATTCCAGAAGTGCCTAACAGTATTATCATCAATACCTTTCGCGATCACCTCGACGCACAGATAGAAGTTTTGAGTGAACGTTTCGTTTCTACGAGTACCGACCCCGATCATCCGATTGCACAAGCAGCTTTGAAATCCGGTAACGGACCCTTTTTTGGTTCACCTACTGCTTCCGACTGGGTGTTTTTAGCCGATGTCCCAACGGTAAAAATTGGTCCTGGACACAGCCAGCAGTCGCATACGCGCGATGAGAGTATCGAAATTGATCAATTGCGCAAAGGCGTTCAGCTCTACAAAAATATCATTCGTAATTACCTGGAGAAAGCATGATTAAAGGTCCACTATGGAGTAAAACAGGAAACGAACATCAGGACAGGGATTGGTTCTTCGATTTTACGGCAAAAGCTGATCGTGAACTAGATCAATACCTGGTACCTTACGATATTTTAAATAATCTGGCTCAAGCCCGTGCATTGCACAAATCTGGGCTCATTTCAGAAGTGGAACGTGATCAACTCCTGGCTCGTTTGCGTGAATTATGGGAGACTTGGTCACATTCAACACCAGTGATCACTGATGAAGATGAAGATGTTCACAGTGCAATAGAGCGAATTTTAACGACCGATCTAGGTGATATTGGTAAGCGAATCCATACCGGACGTTCTCGTAATGATCAGGTACTTTGCGATATGCGTATGTATCTGCGATCTACCCTTACGGATATTGGTATTTCCGTTTCACACATAATTACGCGGTTGCAATCGATTGCTGAAGCAAAGGCTGATGTTTTTTTCCCGGGTTATACGCACACACAACCGGCAATGCCTAATTCCGTTGATGCATGGTGTTTAGGCTATGTAGATCTTTTGCTGTCGGATCTGGAGTCCCTTCAGGCGGCGATAGAAGTTCAACGGTGGTGTCCTCTTGGCTCAGCAGCTGGCTATGGTGTGCCTGAATTACCTATCGATCGTGAATATCTGGCATCTATACTAGGTTTTGAAGGTCCTCAGATCGCTGTTACTGCTGCACAGTTGAGCAGGGGAGCCCTTGAGCTTCGTGCTGTTGATTCTTTAGCATATCTCGCGTTGACCTTGAATCGTTTGGCCTCAGATATCATTATGTTCTCAAATCCGGATTTAGGATGGGTCCATTTAAGTGAGGATCAAACCTCAGGCAGCAGTATCATGCCTCAAAAGCGTAATCCGGATGTGTGGGAGTTAATACGAGCGCATGCGCATCAATTTGTGGGCTTGTCGACACAGCTATTTTCGCTAAGTTCGAACCTGAGTTCTGGATATCACAGAGATCTACAATTGGTAAAATCAATTGTGGTGCAGGCCGTGGAATCGATGCAATCTCTTTTGGATGTTGCCAATAAGGCCCTGGCTGGTGTTCATTTTGATGCAGATAAGGCTCGGCAGCGTTTAAGTTCAGCATTATTTGCTACTCATTTGGCCAATCGTATGGTCGCAGAAGGGATGCCGTTCAGAGATGCGTATAAAGCAGCAGCAGAACAGTATGCTAGCCTGAAAATTCCATCACAGGAGGAAATATCGGCGTCCTACAAGCACACTGGTTCTATAGCAGAAAGGGTATCCGGCAAGTATGAAGAGCGTGTCAAATCAATAAAACAGTGGTTCGAAGAGAGCAGGAAAGAGTGGGATGCTATTGCTGAACAGTTAAAGCGCTAATTCGGGGATGAGCTGACGCGTTCGATAATTTGATCCAGAGTATTATTGAAATCGGGAGTGGGTACGGGTACAAACTCTTTGCCGGTCACAAGCTGGAAAAGTTCGGCATACCGGTCGGTAACAGAACGACGGAAGGCTTCATCCATATCCGGTAAGACTTGACCTTCCAAGCCCTGAAAACCCTTACTCATCAACCATTCGCGAATAAATTCTTTGGACAGCTGTTTTTGACGTTCTCCCGATGCCAATCGTTGTTCATAACCATCCAAATAATAATATCGCGACGAATCAGGGGTATGAACTTCATCAATAAGAACGATTTCCTCACCATCCAACCCAAACTCATACTTGGTATCAACTAGAATGAGTCCGCGTTGACGTGCTATTTCCTGCCCGCGTTTGAATAGATTAAAAGCAATTCTTCGTACCTGTTCCCAGATATGCGGCGCTACTATACCGCGTGCCAGGATCTCTTTTTCAGAGATATCTTCATCATGACCTTCGGTAGCTTTCGTTGCTGGTGTTAACATTGGCTCTGGAAAATGCTCACTTTCTCTTAAACCCTCCGGAAGATAAACGCCACATAAAGTTCGTTTTCCTGCTGAGTATTCTCGCCAGGCATGACCTGCTAAACAACCACGCATCACTACCTCGATAGGTAAGGCTTGACAGCGACGAACGATACTAATATTTGGATGTGGGACATCTAATAGATGGACGGAAGTAAGGTCCTTAACTTCCTCAAAGAAATAGGCTGCTACCTGATTCAGGATTTGTCCTTTATAAGGAATAGCTTGTCTTAAAATATGGTCGAAAGCAGAAATTCGATCACTGGCAACAATGAGAAGGCGCTTTTCATCGAGCGTGTATACATCTCGTACCTTGCCGCGATAGGGTTCAGGTAACAGTTTTGACCGAGTACGGGTAATACAGTGATCAAAAGAGCCAATAGGAAGGGTTAGCGAC
>CAZXGO010000031.1:3770-8683 GCA_964640035.1 uncultured Chitinophagales bacterium | reverse complement strand
GGGTTTTAGGCGTTGCGTGTGCGGGTACTTTCGCGGGCGATGAGCTGTGGCTCGATGACGACATGAATTTTGGATGGATTTTTTTCTTTGGTGTAGATCAATTCCGCCATACGTTTCACAGCCATTGATCCAACCTGGGCCATCTTTTGGTCAATGGTACTCAATCCAAGAAAACGTGAGGTTTTTATGTTGTCGTAACCGATCAGCCCGATATCTCTGGGAATACGAACCTCTAATTCCCGTAATGCCTTCATAGCTCCAATAGCTTGGGCGTCGTTACTACAAAATAGAGCTTCTGGTAGAGCACCTTTTTCATGTAATATTTTTACCGCTTCATAGCCAGCTTCTTCACTGAAACCAGCATGTTTAGTAGATACTCCGGAAGCGATATACTTTTCATTCAATGTTAAGCCATGTTTGGCCAATGCGTCTTTAAATCCTTGTTCCCTCACCTCATTGATACGAGCATTTCGGTGCGATTGAATCATGCCGATTTCGCGATAGCCACAATCCATCCCATTTTATAACATCAAACTCTGGATAATCTAAATCAACAAGTACAACGGGAATATGCATTTTCCGCAAACGATTAAACAAGTAATCATCCAGGGCAATCGATAGAATAATAAGCGCATCTGGCGTTCCGCGATCTAAGAAACCACGTAAGTTTTCCGTTGAATTCTGAGAACCGGTGTTGAAGATGATGAAATCAAGATCCATGTCTTGTATTTCATCTTTTAGACCTTTCAAAACCTCATTAAAAAAAGGAGTCGTAAACGTAGGAACAGCAACAGCAATGATTTGAGGTTGTTTGCTTGCAAGTTTACGCGCATTCACTTGTGGGTAGAACTCAAGATCCTGAATTGCCTTTTCTACTTTTTTACGAGTAGCATCAGACACATACGGCGATTGGTTCAGGACTCTGGAAACCGTTGATATTGCAACACCAGCTCGCCTGGCAACATCATAAATGGTAATCTTTTTGTTCATACTTTTTCCTTCAATGAGTTAACCGTCATAGCCAATAAGAATCGTTTAGGTGGAGCTGAACTGTATTCTCCCGTGATCCAAAAATAACGATTCGTGCTTTCTGAAAGTAGTGTGGAAGAAGCTTTCTGGAAGTTTTTCTGGAAGTATTTTTTATCTGTATGTCCCCAATGAGCTTACTTTTAGGAACGAAGCGTTTTTAAATTTTGTGATAAGGAAAATGAAATGGATTTTCCTATAATACAGCATGATAACTGACATTTTTCGATTACCCTACCAAGTGATACGACCTGTGTACGAGAAGACCTCGTTTCACCGATCTGTTATTGATGAAATCGATGATGTTTCTCTGCGAAAGGCCTACAGCGAGTGTCGATCTATAACACGTCATTACGCCAAAACGTTTTATATGGCCACTCGCTTTCTTCCAAATGAAAAGCAGCGGAGTATTTTCGCCATTTACGCATTGTGTCGTTACTTAGATGATCTGGTGGATGAGACCGAAGATCTCATTACTAATAATACCATGCAGGTATCTGAGGTGGCTGATATCATGGAAGAGCAAAAAAAGCTCCTTCAACGTGTCTATGATGGCTATGATCCAGGAGATCACCCTATTTTTTCCGCCTTTGCACATGTCCTCAAAACATTTCATATCCCTATCAAATTACCTTTCGAATTGATCGAAGGAGTAACGATGGACCTCACGAAAAAAAGATATGCTACCTTTGGTGAAGTCTACGACTATTCATGGAAGGTTGCCTCAACGGTTGGGTTGATGACCAGCGAAGTCTTTGGTTATAGCAATCCTAAAGCTCTGGATCATGCCGTTGAATTAGGTATTGCCATGCAACTTACCAATATTTTACGCGATGTGGGAGAGGATTTAGGACGTGGACGTATCTATATTCCAGCAGAAGATCTGGAGTATTTTGGGGTATCTGAACAGGCTCTTTTTGATCACGTACTAGATGAAAAATTTATCGCCCTCATGGAATTTCAGCTGCAGCGTGCCGAAGAGTATTATGATCGTTCCGATCCTGGCATAGGGTTACTATCTGCCGATAGCCGTTTGCCGGTGAGTATGGCAAGACTCAACTATAGCCGTATCCTTCAACGCATCAGAGAAAATGGCTATCAGGTTTTCAATCAACGTGCTCATTTGAGCACCGCTAAGAAATTAGCTATTTTGCCCAAGTTGTGGATGAATAAGCTCTAAAGGTCTGTATGCAACGGGAATACGTGCGATGGTTTAGCCCGGGTTTAGGCAAAGACATGGAAATATTGGTATTTGGGCATTCGGGTACCCCGGTTCTTGTCTTTCCGTCAAGTATGGGGAGGTTTTATGAGTGGGAGGACTTCAAGATGATTGATGCTCTCTCGTATCAAATTGAGCAGGGGTATAATCGCATTTTTTGTGTCGATTCTGTAGATCGTGAGAGTTTTTATAATACCTCCGTGCATCCATCGGTACGTCTAGCCCGTAATTCACAGTATGAAAGCTATATCGTAAATGAGGTGGTTCCATACATTCACCAAAAATCGGGCACGGACTACATCATCTCTACGGGAGCAAGTTTTGGGGCCTATCATGCGGCTAACTTCCTTTTCAAACATCCATGGAAATTCAGCAAATTGCTTGCCCTTGGGGGAGCCTTCGATATTAAGTCATTTATGAATGGATACTACGATACCAGCGTGTATTTCCATAACCCTGTCGATTATCTCTATCATCTGCATGATCATCAGGTCCTTGAGCGCTTGCGTCATATGGATCTGCGTTTTGTTACTGGCGATTATGATATCTGTAAAGAGCCCAATGTACGTATCCACCATTTGTTAAACGATAAAGCCGTACCAAATCAATTAGACGTATGGGGAGATGGTACCGGTCACGATTGGCCCTGGTGGCGCAATATGATCCAAAAACACATTCAATAGAAGCCTAGCCCTATGAAAAAAATTGGTATCCTCCGCGGGATGGAAAATACGTTTCCCGAAGCATTAATCGCTCATATCAATGAAGCTTATGTATCCAAAGGTGTTGAAGCAAGCTATGTTCACATCGACGGTGTTGCTATGAATGATGTGCCCGAATATGCCGTGATTCTGGATAGAATCTCCCACGAAGTGCCTTTTTATCGTTCCTATCTGAAATGGGCCTCTATAAAAGGCACGATTGTAATCAATAATCCCTTTTGGTGGAGCGCGGATGACAAGTTTATCGATAATGTGATTGCAGAATCAGTAGGCGTTGCCGTTCCAAAGAGCGTAATTTTACCTCACCGAGACCATCCAACGAATACGCAGGCCAGCTCGTTTCGTAACCTGAATTACCCAATCGATTGGCAACGTATTTTCGACTATATCGGCTTTCCAGCATTTTTAAAACCTTTCGATGGTGGGGGATGGCGGGCAGTGTCCAGAGTCGAAAATCCAGAAGACTTATTCAAAGCCTACAATGAATCCGGTACCGATTGCATGATGTTGCAAGAAGGAATCGAGTTTGAAGCATATTATCGTTGCTACGGGGTAGGTCGCAAAGAGGTTCACGTGATGCGCTACAACCCCACAGCGCCAAATCATTTACGTTATCAGGATGTGCCCGCAGAACCTATCCCTCCAAAGACCTTGAAAAAACTTAAGAGAGATGTATTAGCTCTCTGCAAAGCATTGGGATATGATTTAAATACAGTAGAGTTTGCCGTTCGCGATGGCGTGCCCTATGCGATCGATTTTATGAATCCGGCACCAGATGCCGATTATAATTCGGTAGGCTCTGAAAATTTTGAGTGGATCGTAAAGACCATGGCGACATTTTTAGTTCAAAAAGCACTCAAGCATACTGGTAAACCTTCTAATTTTAGCGCAAATGGCACGTTGGAGCCGGGAGCATAGTTATGCAAGGGAAAAGCAGGCCAGCGATTGATCACTACCACAATCTCCTTCTAAAAGATATTTCTTCAGCTGAAGAGCAGCTTCAGCAGTTATACGCATTGCAGGCTGAACATCGTACAACTTTTGGTGGTCGACCGCTCTCACATAGCCTTCGTCCGGCATTTGTCAGCGAAGAGCAGTATATCAGGATGCAGGATTCCGTATACCTGATTCGCCAGGCTATCCTTCAAATTGCGGCAGCTTTCTTTAATGATAAAGAACATCTTCATGATCTTGGTCTGACTGAATTTGAGCTAGAAATGGCTTCTATCCCTACGAATGTGATTCGTTTTTCAGCCACAGCTCGTATGGACGCATTCATGACAGAGAATAGCTTCAAGTTCGTGGAGGTAAACGGGGAATCACCTGCCGGAGCCGGTTACTCTCATCATTTGGCCGAAGTGTATCGCAATCTGCCGGTTTTTCAAGAGTTTATAAAAACCTATCCCATCCGATTTGTATCCCCATTAGAGCACTTGCTGGCAGGATTGTTACGAACCTATCATGAGGAGTTCGATGGAAGGGTAGAGAGGCCTAGTTTTGCTATCGTAGATCATTTGGATGTGCCAACATTTAACGAATTTTTGCTCATTAAAGAATACATGGAGCGCTTCGGTTTTGCGTGCGAAATCAGCCATCCTAAAGATCTGGAAGTAAAAGATGGTTGGATTTACGCCAATGGGCGTAAAATAGACATCCTATATCGCAGGCTACTTATGAACGAGTTTCATGACATCATCGATGCGTGCGGAGCCTACCTTGAAGGTTATAAGGCTCAAAAAACGTGTTATCTGAATTCCTTCCGTTCCAAACTGGTGCATAAGAAATCGATCTTCGCTTACCTCACGGATTCACGATATACCCGCATCTTAAATACCTTACAGCTCCAGGCCATCAGGGAGCATATACCCTGGACGCGGGTTCTTAGGCCTCAGGAAACCAATTACCAGGGACGTGTAGTAGATCTCATTGAGCATGAACGCGCACAT
>CAZXGO010000031.1:0-3753 GCA_964640035.1 uncultured Chitinophagales bacterium | reverse complement strand
GCTCAAACCCAACGATGAATACGGCGGAAAGGGAGTTGTACTAGGCTTCGAATCCAATCAATCAGAATGGGAGGCCGGGATACAGATGGCTATTGATCAAGATTATGTTGTACAAGAGGTTGTAGATATTCATAGAGAAGATTTCTTGATGAAAACAGACCTTGGATGGAATAAAGTACCCACAGTTGTAGATCTGGATCCGTATCTTAACGGACCGCTGATGGGAGGTTGTCTCACACGCACATCAACCTCTAATTTGGCTAATGTCACTGCCGGTGGCGGAACATTGCCGACCTTTATTCTACGTTATATCCGCTAGTTATGTTGCAGCAGCAGCCACTTCGGGTGGCCATTTTAGATCTTTACAATCAAACACCGAATGAGGGCATGCGATGTTTGAGGGAATTTTTACGCGAGGCGGATCACTCCAATCCACATGTGGATATTCAGGTCGATGAGTTCGATGTGCGTGCTAAAGGGCAGATACCTGATCTATCGTATGATATGTATATCTCAACCGGTGGACCTGGTAGTCCCTTTGATGGTGAGCAACACGATTGGGAAAAATCTTACTTCGACTGGGCGCATGCTATCTATGAGTATAATACCTCAACAGGTAAGTACGATAAGCATGTATTGTTTATCTGTCATTCGTTCCAATTAATGTGCCGTTGTTTTGATATTGCTCAGGTCTCAAAACGACAATCGACATCTTTTGGGATTACTCCGATCCACATGTTGGATGCGGGAAAAGAAGAGCCTCTTTTTGAAGGACTATCAGATCCATTTTATGCTGCCGACTTTCGCGATTGGCAGGTTATCCAACCGAATACTGCAGTTATTGAATCTATGGGTGGCCAGCTTCTTTCTGTTGAAAAAGAACGCCCTCATATTCCACTTGAACGGGCAACGACAGGTATTCGTCTCAATGCTGCCATGGTAGGATTTCAATTTCATCCCGAAGCTGATGTAGAGGGGATGTTGATGCACTTTCGACAGGAACATCGCAAGCAACACGTCATCGAGCATCACGGGGAGGATAAATATTGGGAAACCATGAATCATCCAGATTTTTTAGCACGTACGCATCGAACGATTCTCCCAAATTTTCTGTCTCGGGCCATCGAATCACTTCGTCCGGAATTGGTTAATTAGATACACGATGAGTGCTAGTCCACAAACGATTTTGCGTCGCCATCAGAATATGAAGGGGCAATTACGCTATCAACTCTTCAAGAGTAAAGCGCTGCAGATACGTAAACCCTACTATATGTATCAATCCCAAAATTGGAGGCCTGACCGCCCTTTTCTTCTGCTATGGCTCTTTCGTGGTCATGAGCGCGAGTGGGTCAATATCTCCGAAGACACAAGCCGTATACATTCAACGGCTATTCAGGATTTGGATACCCTCATCTCTCGTGACCAGCTTCCGCCAACAATCGCTGTTATGCCTGGGTTGAATTCTACGAACAATTGGATTTCATCCGGTGGAGTTGATATGCAGGGAAACTGGCCGAAAGGTATGAAAGGACTTGGAAGTGGTCGGTTTTGGACGTATCTGTCGAACGAACTCATTCCTCATATTGATCAATATTTCGATCCACACAAGATGGCAACTCGTGCCGCCTTTGGTTTTTCAATGGGTGGATTCACTGTGCAGCTTTTAAGTACAAGAAAACCGGGTTACTTACATCATGCTGCCATGTATGATGGCATATTCCCATGGGCTAAACACGATGATCCACGCATTCAGGGTAAAAACCCAAGCGATACCATCTGGATGGAATCTACTGCTTTTGATGCTGCACTGGGTCGCCCTCGTGATCCCAAGGCGCTGCTTGAATGGAATCCTACCGATCAACTTCTTGCGGCAGACCCCAAAGAGCTAAATCTGATGAGAAAAACCAGTTTTTGGATTAATAGTGCGTCTGCCGATGGATCATTTGGTAACATCGATCGGGCTAGGTACCTGGCGAAATTTTTGTCCGAACGTGGTATGCCAAATAGTCATCCGTCGATCCCTTTTTCTCAAGATGCAAAACATGATTGGCATTGGAACGATACGTTTTTCTATACAACGCTCCTTAGAATTGCGGATGATTTCTAAGGAAGACGTTTTGTGTAGCAGCGCAATGACGTATATTCGATTCAAATCTTATCTGGTCTTCTTATGATTATACCCATCCGAAAAGTTCTTGTTGCCAACCGCGGAGAAATTGCCATTCGAGTTATGCGTACCTGTCGGGATATGGGTATCGCCACGGTGGCCGTCTACTCAGAAGCGGATGCCCTTGCCTCTCATGTTCAATATGCCGATGAGTCCATACTTATCGGACCAGCACCTTCGAATCAAAGTTATCTGGTGGTTGATCGGATCATCGAAGCTGCTAAGAAGACGGGAGCTGATGCTATCCATCCCGGCTATGGATTTCTGAGTGAGAACGCGGGTTTTTCTAAACGATGCCAGGATGAAGGGATCCGTTTCATTGGTCCACCACCCTCCTCGATTGAGATGATGGGCGACAAAACCCGGGCTCGTGAGCTTATGGAAGCAGCGCAAGTGCCTTTGCCTCCCGGAACGACAACAGCTCTAAACGACATTGAAGAAGCTCGTCAGATTGCTGATCGCATTGGATATCCCGTTCTTGTTAAAGCTGCTGCCGGTGGAGGTGGAAAGGGGATGCGTATCATCCATGACCCCTCCGACTTTGAATCAGGCATACGTCAGGCTAAATCTGAGGCCCTGAATGCCTTTAGCGACGATCGTGTGTATGTAGAGAAATATCTAGAGATGCCTCGTCACGTTGAAGTGCAGGTGATGGCTGATCAGTATGGGAATGTGGTTCATTTTTACGATCGTGAGTGTTCCATACAACGCCGGCATCAGAAAGTGGTCGAAGAAGCCCCTTGTGCATTCATAACCGACGAACTTCGCCAAAAGATGACTGCTGCTGCAGTCACAGCAGCCAAAGAGTGTGGATATGTAGGTGCTGGTACCGTTGAGTTCCTGGTAGATAAGCACCATAATTTTTATTTCCTGGAGATGAATACTCGTCTTCAGGTAGAACACCCCATCACGGAGCTGATTACCGGGGTAGATTTGGTAGAACTTATGATACGCGTGGCTGAGGGACACCCTTTGCCCATGAAGCAGGAGGATATTCACATTAAAGGTCATGCCATCGAATGTCGGGTTTGTGCTGAAGATCCTGCTGAAAACTTCCTACCCAGTGTGGGTGTGTTGACACGTCATCGTGTGCCTACCGGACCCGGGGTTCGAGTGGATTCTGGCGTTGAAGAAGGGCAGGAGGTTTCTATAAACTATGATCCTCTGCTTACCAAATTGTGCACCTATGGCAAGGATCGTAGCCAGGCGATCGACCGCATGAAACGTGCTTTAGATGAATATCATATCGAAGGATGTCGTACTACAATTCCATTTTGCCATTTTGTGATGGAACATCCAAGGTTTATCCAAGCTCATTACGATACCCATTTTATCAAAGACTTCTTCAACGGTGCTCAGGACCTGAACCGCATGGATGAGTCAAATGGTCATGAAATTGCGGCACTGGCTGCAGCCTTGTTGTATCAAACCAGAAATGGGATGGCTACGGGGAACGGGGCTCAGTCGAATGGGGTGGACGCTTCATCTGAGCGTACTACCTGGTGGATGAAACGTCGTAATTGAGGCCCATATGGCTCATAAAACGAACAAAGCCCTCTTTGAGCAACTGGAGAAGCTAGCTACAG